>JBMYXW010000058.1:0-10160 GCA_049608825.1 Chitinophagales bacterium | reverse complement strand
ATCGCCCACATCGCTGCAATTCTGATCACCAAATGCAGCAAATCTATGAACAAAATCCTGATTACCGCCAAGAAATTGAAGAAGGGCGAAAAGCAGTCATGCAAAAAATGCAAAACAATCCCAACTTCAATTCAAGAGTTGGTGACATCATCACCATTCCTGTGCATGTAATCATTGTACACCCAACAGGACAAGCAATTGGACAAGGAAGCAACTTATCCATGTCCAAAATCGAATCGCAAATCACGGTCTTAAATGAAGACTTTCGCCGCACCAATGCGGATGCAGTCAATACACCCAATGTATTTCCTGTAAGCGATGCCGAAATCGAATTTTGCTTGGCATCTGTTGGTCCAAATGGCAATGCTACGAATGGTGTAACCCGCCATGCGACCAATCAAAACTTCGACAACAATGAAAACTCTATCAAGTCTGCAACAGGATGGGACAGAGACGACTACCTCAATATTTGGGTAGCTCCAACAGTGGACGCATTGGGATATGCCTATGTGCCTTCTACCAATTCTTTGCCCAATGCTACAGTGGATGGCGTGGTTATCGTCACTACTACTTTTGGAGGTCCTAATACAGGTTCCAATGCGCCTTACGATTTGGGCAGAACGACTACACACGAAGTTGGTCACTATCTTGGATTGGATCACATTTGGGGAGGTGGTTGCAACCAAGACGATGGCATCAGCGATACGCCACAACAAGCATCATCAAATGGTGGTTGTCCAAATCACCCAAGTCCAAGCTGCAACAACGGTGGAGATATGTTTATGAACTACATGGATTATGTACAGGATAACTGTATGAATGCTTTCTCAGCAGGCCAAAATACCTACATGCGTCAAATTCTCAACACTTCTCGTTCCAGTCTTTTGACCTCCGCCAATACCAAATGTAACTTGATTATCACTCCTCCAACTTGTACGGATGGCATCCAAAACGGAGACGAAACAGGTGTTGATTGTGGTGGTTCTGACTGCCCTGCTTGCGAAGTTGCTCCGACCTGCAATGACGGTGTTCAAAATGGAAACGAAACAGGCATTGATTGTGGTGGTTCTGATTGTCCTTCTTGTGAAGTTGCAGCTACTTGTAATGACGGCATCCAAAACGGAGACGAAACAGGTGTTGATTGTGGCGGTTCGGAATGTCCTGCTTGCGAAACAGAACCTACTTGTACTGCTCCTGGTAGTTTGAATATTTTTGGAATTGACGAAAACAGTGCAACCGTTTCTTGGAATGCTGTTTCTAATGCTGTCAGTTACAATATTCAATACAAAAGCGTCAATAGCATAGACTGGACAACAACTTCAACAACAGGTACTTCTTTGAGTATAGGTAATTTGGAAAGCTGTACACAGTATCAAGTTCGAGTTCAGTCTGTTTGTGCAGATGGAGGTACTTCTAAATTGGTGTATGCAGAAACAGTAACCGAAGAAATCGCTACAACTGAAGAAAACTTTGCAGCCAACAACTCACAGGCAACAGCTAAAAAGCAAATAGAACCTGAATTTGCAGAAGGTGAACTATTGGTACAATTGCAGCCTAAAGTTCCTGTAAATCAGTTTTTGAAGGACTTCAAAACATACAAAGGCAAAACAACTGATTTCAAATTGAAGAAAGTGGTATCAAAAAGCTTGGGCATTTACCTTTTCTCTTTCAATCCAACAAAAGCAAAACACGATGATTTCTCCAAAGAAATTTTCCACGACAAAAACGTACGTATCGTTCAGAACAACCACAAAGTAACACTTAGAAATACACCCAACGACTCTCAATTCAACCAACAATGGCAGTATGTCAACAGTGGACAAAGCGGAGGAACAGTAGGTGCAGATATGGATGCAGATTTGGCTTGGGACATCACCACAGGCGGAACAAACACTGACGGAGACGAAATCGTAGTATGTGTGATTGATGATGGTTTGGACGAAAACCACCCTGACTTTGGCGACAATGTTTGGGTAAATACCAACGAAATTCCAAACAACAACATTGACGACGACGGAAACGGATATGTGGATGATTACAAAGGTTGGAACACTTACCAAAACAACGACAACCTCAACGACCCTGGGCATTGGCATGGAACGCCCGTAGCAGGAATAGTGGGCGCACAAGGAAACAATGGAACTGGAGTGACGGGTGTAAACTGGAATGTAAAAATCATGTTTGTAGTCGGTGGTGGAAATGAGGCAGAAGCCATTGCAGCTTATACTTATCCTTTGGAAATGCGTAAACTGTACAATGAAACCAATGGTCAAAAAGGTGCATTTGTGGTTTCAACCAATGCTTCTTGGGGAATTGACGGCGGAAAAGCAGCAGACGCTCCTCTATGGTGCAATATTTACGACCAATTGGGTGAGCAAGGTATTTTGAGCGCAGGTGCAACGGCTAATGCCAATACGAATGTGGATGTAGATGGCGACTTACCAACTCAATGTGGCAGCGACTACTTATTGGCAGTCACCAACATGAATCACAATGACCAAAAAGTAAATCAAGCAGGTTATGGTGCAAATTCGATTGATTTGGGTGCATTCGGAGCAGATGCCTACAATATTGCAACTGTCAGCGATGGTTCTTATGCAGGTTTTGGTGGAACTTCAGGCGCAACACCTCACGTTGCAGGAACGATAGCTTTATTGTACTCTGCCCCTTGCAGCAACTTTACAGCATTGTCCAAATCAAATCCCGCAGCCGCAGCTTTGGCAGTAAGAAATTACATCTTGGATGGTACGGACTCCAATGCGAGTTTGCAAGGAATCACAACTACTGGCGGACGATTGAACATCCACAAAGCCCTTCAAGAATTGATGAATGCGAATTGCAATGGTGCTACGCCAACTTGTACGGATGGTATTCAAAATGGTGGAGAAACAGGTGTGGACTGTGGTGGTTCTTGTAGCCCTTGCGAAGTAGCTGCAACTTGTACGGATGGCATCCAAAATGGAAATGAAACAGGTGTTGATTGTGGTGGAGATTGCAGTCCTTGTAGTAGTGGAGGAACGATTACTTCTACTTATTCTGTTCCTGTGAGCTTTACAACTGCTGGCTGTGCAACTTGTACGGATGGCATCCAAAACGGAAACGAAACGGGTGTTGATTGTGGTGGTTCTTGTAGCCCTTGTGATGGTGGAAACGATGATTATTGCAGCCTAAGTGGACAAGATACGGAATATGAATGGATTGAAACAGTTAGTTTTGGCAGTATCAACAATACTTCGGGCGCAAATGGCGGTTATGGTGATTTCACTGGTCAAAGTACGGATGTAGAACAAGGCAGCACTTACCCGATTGTTTTGACTCCTGGATTCAGTTCTGGTGCTTATGATGAATATTTCCAAGTATGGATAGACTTCAATGGAGACGGTGATTTTGAAGATGCAGGTGAATTGGTTTTCGATGCAGGCAGTGCAAGTACAGGTGTGGTCAATGGCAGCATCGCTATCTCTGCAAATGCAACAGTAGGCAGTACAAGAATGAGAATTGCAATGCGTTGGAACGAAGCTCCTGATGGTGCATGTGGTCTATTCGGATTTGGAGAGGCAGAAGATTATACGGTAAACATTTCGGCAGCACCTACTTGTACGGATGGTGTTCAGAATGGAGACGAAACAGATGTTGATTGTGGTGGTTCTTGTAGCCCTTGTGAAGTAGCTGCAACTTGTAACGATGGTATCCAAAATGGAAGCGAAACAGGTGTTGATTGTGGTGGTTCTTGTGCACCTTGCGGTGGCGGAAACGGTGGTGAATACTGTGATTCTTATGGCGATGATTCTGATTTTGAATATATTGCAGAAGTGGCAGTAGGTGATTACTACTTTGCATCTGGCAATGATGGTGGATATGCAGACAATACAGACATTGTTTTTGAAGCAGCACAAGGAGCGAATACAGCGATTGAATTGACTCCTGAATTTGCAGGCGATGCTTACCCCGAATACTGGCAAGTATATGTTGATTTCAACCAAGATGGCGACTTTGATGATGCAGGTGAGTTGGCTTTCGATTCGGGTTCGGCAAGTACAAGCGCAGTGACAGGTAGCTTGACTGTTCCTTCAACGGCGACATTAGGTGTAACTACGATGCGTGTGCAAATGATGTGGGAAAGTGCTTATGACGATGCTTGTGCGGTGATTGATTATGGTGAAGTGGAAGATTACAGCTTAGAAATCACCCAAGAAGAAGTTCCTACTACTTGTGATGCTCCTTCAAATAGCTGGGTCACGAATGTGAAAAATACACAAGTGAAAATGAACTGGGATGCAATGCCTGATGCTATCAAGTATAGAGTTCGTTACAGAACTGTTGACGGTACAGATAGTTGGGTGAATAAGAATACTGTGAACAACTTTAGAACACTCAAACCTCTGTTGGCAGGTACAGAATACGAATACCAAATCCGCACGAAATGCCCAAGTGGATGGACGGCTTATAGTGACATCGCATACTTTAGCACTTCTGCCAACAAAGAAGTTTCGGAAGCTACTGCAATTGACTTGGAAACGACTATGACCTTGAAGGTTTACCCAAATCCTGCCGATACACAGGTTCAGATTGAAGTGGCGAATATCACGCAAGCGGTTACTTTGAGTATCTTTGATTTGTCGGGTAAATTGTTGCACGAAGAAAGTGTGGATGGCGATTCTAAACTTCAATTGGATGTGAGTGCTTACAGAAATGGTTTTTACTTGATTCGATTGTCGGATGGTCAGCAAACAGTGACACAAAAACTTTCAGTTTTTTAGTGGTGATTGGTGACTGGTAGATTAGTGACTTGTTACCGATTTTAAAAAAAACAGTGTTGAATATTTAGTTATGATTTATAATCACCGTTCAAGGGGGCTTGGGCGGTGATTTTTTTTGTTACAATTATATAAGTGAAAACCAATTCAACATTGTAATCGTTATTCAACTAATCAATTATTCTTGCTTATGCTTTCAACAAATGACCTTAAAACAAACATCATTCATCTTGTCACAAATATTGACGATGTGGAAAAGTTGACCAAAAAACAACCATTGAATCTGGAAGATGATAAGGTACAAATCAGAAAAAATGTAAGTTTTGAGGATTTGATTTTCGAGAATTCAGTAAATACAAAAAAGCCTCTGATGCAAATTGCACCAGAGGCTTTTCTATTCTATAAAATCTGTTCTTATTCTCCAAAAAGAATTATGCTTTCACAGTTTCTTTTCGGCTATAAGTTGATTTCATTTTGTCGTATTCTTCTTGAGAGCCTACAATATTATCTTGAAATTCATGGCTACCTGTACCTGCTGGAATTAAGTGTCCAACAATTACATTTTCCTTCAATCCCTCTAAACTATCGACTCTTGCAGCAATCGAAGCAGCGCTCAACACCTTCGTTGTTTCTTGGAACGAAGCTGCTGAAATCCAACTCTTTGTTCCCAAAGAAGATTTGGTAATACCTTGCAATACAGGTTTGGCAGTTGCCGCAATTGCATCTCGGTATTTCACTAAATCAAGGTCGTTTCTACGCAAGTAAGAGTTTTCCTCTCTCAATTGACGCAAAGTAACAATCTGACCAGGCTTCAAGCGATTAGATTTACCAGAGTCGGTCACAAATTTCTTGTCAAAAATTCGATCGTTTTCTCCAATGAAATCAAATTTGTCCTCAGCCGTATTCTCCAAGAATCGAGTATCACCTGGATCCATTATGTTCACCTTACGCATCATCTGACGCACGATTACTTCAATGTGTTTGTCGTTAATCGGCACCCCTTGTAGTCGGTAAACCTCTTGTACCTCGTTCACGATGTATTCTTGTACTGCAAATGGACCTTTGATATTCAAAATATCCGCAGGAGTAATAGAACCATCAGAAAGCGGCGTACCTGCTCGAACAAAGTCATTTTCCTGTACCAAAATATGTTTAGACAGAGAAACCATGTACTTGCGTTTTTGTCCTTCTCTTGAAGTAATCAAGACTTCTCGGTTACCACGTTTGATTTTTCCAAAGGCTACTGCACCATCAATTTCAGAAACCACCGCAGGGTTAGAAGGGTTACGAGCTTCAAACAACTCTGTTACCCGTGGCAAACCACCCGTGATATCCTTCACTTTACTCAAAGTACGTGGAATTTTCGCCAATACTTTTCCTTTGTAAACCGCCTCATCTTGGTCGACACTAATGTGCGAGCCTACTGGTAAGTTGTACGTTTTGACTTCATCACCATTCGCATGTTCTACTTGAATGGAAGGAATCTTACGCTTGTCTTTTGAATCAATAATCACTTTTTCTTTGTGACCTGTTTGTTCGTCTGATTCCTCACGGAAAGTAACCCCTTCGATGATGTTTTCAAAAAGAATCTTACCTGCAAACTCAGATACAATTACCGCATTGTATGGATCCCATTCACAAACAGGATCATCCTTCTTGATTTTTTGCCCGTCTTTTACAAAGAGCAAAGCACCATAAGGTACATTGTAGTTGATGAGTTGTTTACCGGTTTCCGGGTGACGTACTCGGATTTCACCAGTACGACCCAATACAGTTGTTTTGGTCACTCCATCTTCACTCACATATACTACCGTTCGCACTTCGTCAAACTGTACTACACCATCAAACTTGGAAACCATGCGAGATTCCGTTGCAGTTGCTTTCGCAATACCCCCAACGTGGAAAGTACGAAGCGTCAACTGTGTACCTGGTTCTCCAATAGATTGAGCTGCAATAATTCCCACTGCATCTCCTCTTTGAGCCATTCGATTGTTTGCCAAGTTTCGACCATAACATCGAACACATACTCCTCTTGGAGTTTCGCAGGTCAAAACTGAACGAATCTCAATAGACTCAATTCCTGTCTTTTCTGCAATATATTGAGCAATCTCTTCGTCAATCTCTATACCTGCTTTTACAATCAGTTTTTCGGTAACAGGGTCAATTACATCATTCAATGCTACACGTCCCAAGATTCGATCATACAAAGGCTCTACAATATCTTCATTGTCCTTCAATGCAGAAACATCAATACCTCTCAATGTATGACAATCTTCTTCGGTAATGACCACATCCTGAGCCACATCCACCAAACGACGAGTCAAATATCCAGCATCTGCCGTTTTCAAAGCTGTATCTGCCAAACCTTTTCTCGCACCGTGAGTAGAAATAAAGTATTCCAGTACTGACAAACCTTCTTTGAAGTTAGCCAAAATTGGGTTTTCTACAATTTCTGGTCCCGCTGCTCCCGATTTTCGAGGTTTTGCCATCAAACCCCTTAAACCTGCCAACTGTCGAATCTGCTCTTTAGAACCCCTTGCTCCAGAGTGCATCATCATATACACCGCATTGAAGCCTTGGTTGTCAGTCTCCAATTCGTGCATTAATCGTCCACTTATTTGTGTGGTCAAACGAGTCCAAATATCAATGACCTGATTATAGCGTTCATTGTTGGTAATCAAACCCATTTCGTAGTTCATTGCCACTTCATCAACATCAGCTTGAGCAGTCTCAACCATTTTAGGTTTACCAGTTGGGTCAATCAAATCCTTGATACCAAATGATAATCCGCCTTTGAAAGACCATTGGAAACCCATTGTTTTGATACTATCCAAAAATTCGGCTGTACGAGCAATTCCGACAATAGCCAATACTCGGTTGATAATTTTTCGGAGTGCTTTCTTAGTCAATAATTCATCAACATATCCAACTTCCTCTGGTACTACTTGATTGAACAATACCCTTCCGACACTTGATGGAATCAACTCAGTCTTCATTGTACCATCCTCCTGACGAATAGGTACTCGCACTCTGATGGGAGCGTTCAAATCAACAACACCCTCATTGAAGGCTATGATAACTTCCTCTGAAGAATAAAAGGCTTTTCCTTCTCCTCTTACTATTCTTTCAGGAGTAGTTGTACGAATTTTGGAGATGTAATAAAGCCCCAATACCATATCCTGTGAAGGTACTGCAATGGTTGTACCACTTTGAGGGTTCAAAATATTGTGTGACGACAACATCAATAACTGTGCTTCCAATACAGCTGCGTTACTCAATGGTACGTGAACTGCCATTTGATCACCATCAAAATCGGCATTGAAGGCTGAACAAACCAAAGGATGCAATCGAATGGCTTTACCCTCTACCAATTTAGGCTGAAATGCTTGAATAGATAATCTGTGCAAAGTTGGGGCACGGTTCAACATTACTGGATGCCCACGTAACGTGTTTTCCAAAATATCCCAAATTGCAGGGTCTTTTTTATCTACCAACTTCTTAGCAGATTTTACTGTTTTGACAATACCTCTTTCAATCAATTTTCTGATTACAAAAGGCTTGAACAATTCTGCAGCCATACCTTTTGGTAAACCACATTCGTGCATCTTCAATTCTGGTCCTACTACAATTACAGAACGACCAGAGTAATCTACCCTTTTTCCCAAAAGGTTTTGACGGAATCGACCTTGCTTTCCCTTCAAAACGTCACTCAATGATTTGAGTGCTCGACCACCTTCTGCTTTGACCGCATTTGATTTACGGGAGTTGTCAAACAAAGAATCTACCGCTTCCTGCAACATCCTTTTCTCATTTCTCAAAATCACCTCTGGTGCTTTGATTTCGATAAGACGTTTCAGACGGTTGTTTCTAATAATAACTCTTCGATATAAATCGTTCAAGTCCGAACTTGCAAAACGACCACCATCTAAAGGTACTAATGGACGCAATTCTGGTGGAATAACTGGCAAGTATTGCACAATCATCCATTCAGGAGAATTTTGTCGGCGTTTATTGGCATCTCTAAATGCTTCAACAACACTCAATCTTTTGAGTGCTTCAGCTTTTCTTTGTTGTGAAGTTTCAGTATTTGCCTTGGTGGCGGAGATCATAAGACATTTTATCCAAATCAAGATTGGATAACAAATCTTTGACAGCTGCAGCTCCCATTTTGGCTACAAATTTTTCTGGGTCTTCATCGGGTAGTAATTGGTTTTCATTTGGAAGACTGTCCAAATAATCCAAATATTCTTCTTCAGTAATCAAATCCATTTTAGAGACTTGACCATCTAAAGCACCAGGATTAATGACAACATATCTTTCGTAATAGACGACACTCTCCAATTTCTTGGAAGACAATCCTAATAAATAACCAATTTTGTTAGGAAGTGCCTTGAAGTACCAAATATGTACCACGGGAACGACCAATTTGATGTGTCCCATTCGTTCTCTTCTTACCTTCTTCTCCGTTACCTCTACGCCACATCTATCACATACAATTCCCTTATAACGAATCCGTTTATACTTCCCACAATAACACTCATAATCTTTTACTGGACCGAAAATTCGTTCACAGAAAAGGCCATCTCTTTCTGGCTTGTAGGTTCGGTAGTTGATAGTTTCTGGCTTCAAAACTTCACCATACGAGCGCTCAAGTATCGTGTCAGGGGATGATAAACAGATGGTAATCGTCGAAAAATTACTTTTAATTTTGTGATCCTTTTTAAAGGGCATATTGCAAACCTCCGTTTTATATAGTTAAATCAAACTTTTTCCTAAAAAAATTACTCAAAGATAAGGTCAAGTGCCAAACCTCTCAACTCATGTAAAAGTACATTGAAGGATTCGGGAATACTTGGCATTGGCAGATTATCTCCTTTTACAATTGCTTCATAAGCTTTCGCTCTACCCACTATATCATCCGATTTAATGGTCAACAATTCTTGAAGTATGTGGGCTGCACCAAAGGCTTCCAATGCCCATACTTCCATTTCACCAAAACGCTGTCCACCAAACTGAGCTTTACCACCTAATGGCTGTTGTGTAATTAATGAGTAAGGGCCAATCGAACGAGCGTGCATCTTGTCATCTACCATGTGTGCCAATTTCAGCATGTAAATCACTCCAACGGTAGCTTCTTGATGGAAACGATCACCTGTTTCGCCATCAAAAAGACGAGTCATTCCGAACTCTGGTAACTTCGCTAAGGTGATTTCATTACTAATGGTCTTAACAGTTGGGCCATCAAAAATAGGGCAAGCATATTTTTTGCCTAATTTTTGTCCTGCCCAAGCCAATACGGTTTCATAAATCTGACCAATATTCATCCTTGAAGGTACCCCTAGTGGGTTAAGAATAACGTCAACAGTAGATCCATCTTCTAAATAAGGCATATCTACTTGAGGA
>JBMYXW010000057.1:0-10188 GCA_049608825.1 Chitinophagales bacterium | reverse complement strand
TGTATGTGTTTGAGTTGATAATTGTGTTTGGGTGTTTGGGTTGATAGTTGTGTTTGGGTTGATAATTGTGTGTATGTAGAGACGTTTTAGTAAAACGTCTGTATGTGTTTGAGTTGATAATTGTGTTTGGGTGTTTGGGTTGATAGTTGTGTTTGGGTTGATAATTGTGTGTATGTAGAGACGTTTTAGTAAAACGTCTGTATGTGTTTGAGTTGATAATTGTGTTTGGGTGTTTGGGTTGATAGTTGTGTTTAGGTTGATAATTGTGTTTAGGTGTTTGGGTTGATAGTTGTGTTTAGGTTGATAATTGTGTTCATCTTGTAGTAATTCCTCCGAAATCCTAAATTCTTGTTGAGTGTATGTTTCTTATCCAAAGCCAAGTGCAGTTTTGAATTTGAGCTTTGAGTTTGTATTTGAATTTCCTTATTTCCCTTTTCCCTGCAATAATATCAAAACGGTGTAAATCATAATCTTAAAATCAATTGCCAAGGACATGTTTTCGATATACAACAAATCGTATTTCATGCGTTGAATCATTTCGTCCACATTTTGAGCATAACCAAATTTGACCATTCCCCATGAGGTGATTCCTGGACGAACCTTGTGCAAATGCCTGTACTCAGGAGCTTTTTGAGCAATTAAATCAATAAAATGTTGGCGTTCGGGGCGAGGACCCACCAAAGACATGTCTCCACGCAAGACATTCCAAAATTGAGGGATTTCGTCCAGCCTCCACTTTCGCATCACACCTCCCCATTTGGTCATTCTTGGATCGGCATCACTCGACAAAGCAGGGCCATGTTTTTCGGCATCTACAAACATTGAACGAAACTTGATGATGGTAAATGGATTGCCATTCAAACCAATTCGTTTTTGAGAATAAAAAATAGGCCCTGGAGAAGATAATTTGACACGGATTGCAGTGAAAAGATAAATAGGTAATAGTAGTAAAATCATCGTGGCAGAAGCAAAAATATCGATGGCTCGCTTGATATTTTTTTGCCATTGAGGCATCAACTCAGGGTAAATTTCGATGAGAATAGCTCCCAAAACATGGTTCATTTTGACCGAACCCGCCAAGATGTCATACATGTCAGGAATGATTTTGATGACCACCTTTCGGTCTACCAACAAGTCTATAATGGCAGGAATGTGTTCCCTTTCGTGGTGTTCAATGGCGATGATGATTTCATCAATATTTTGTTCTTGAATGATTTTGGGTAAATCCTTGACATCGCCCAACTTAGGTATGAAATCTGCAACTCCATTTTCACCTTCACTACTATCTGCTGCTTCTATATATCCCACAAAGCGGTAACCAAGAGAACGTCTTGCGCCTATGATTTCTTTGTAAATATCTATAGCGTTTTTGTCGCTTCCCAAAATGATGGTATTGTAACCTATCGTATTGTTTTCCAGTTGTTTTTTGGCACTCGAAAGAATGGTAATTCTACCAATGAGAGTGCTGAAGAATTGTAGTGTAAATAGGACTGCCAATGACTTATAATAGCTTGTATAACTGCTCACTACATCATCGAGTATCAATACAAAAAAGAGGAACAATGCACCAATCAGTGTTGTCAAAAAAGTGCGTTGGAACTCCACCAACCTCGATTTTCGATAAATATCACTGTATGCTCCCAATAAAGTATGCAATACCATCCACCCAATCGGAATGAGTGCAATTCCTAGATAAAATCGAGTATCTTGGTAGTGTGTCCAACTGAAAGGCAGGTTTTCGATGACAATTTTGCGATAGGTAAAAAACAGACCCCAAGAAAGAAGGGCTGCCAAATAATCCCACAACACATACAAAAATAAGCCTATTTTTTTTGTCTCTCTCATGGTTTAAATGATGAATGACTGAATTTTGAATGACTGAATTTTGAATGACTGAATTTTCATAACAATCAGCAACCTTCACAGCAAAATTTCAAAATCTAATTACAGGAGTTATTTTTTGACCCTTACATTAGTATATTCAAAATCTATCATTCAAAATTCAAAATTATTGTTGATAAATCAATTTTATATTGTCCCAAAAGAAAGTTCCTGATGATTCTCCATCGGTGATATTTCCATCAAATATAATTCTAAATCGGTCTCTATTCTGCAATTTTAAAGCTGCTATGGTATTGGTTAAATCTATGTAAATTTTGTTCCAATCCTCACGGGCTGCAATAAACAATAGAAAACTCCCAATAGGATCCCCTCCTGCATTGTTGGAGGCTTCAATAAATATTTCAAAAGGGTGAGTACACTTGTAGTCCACTTCGAGATATACTGCTTCTTGATTATTTACAGGCAATTCATGGGTATTGTTGTTTTTGAAGATAAAATTATCATTGTTGCCCATCAATTGTATTTTACCACTACTACTTCCTGTCAATACCTCACTTGCAGTACTTGTTGTACCAATATCTCCTTCAAAAAAATTGCCGAAAGCATCAAAGTCACTAACAAAGGCAAAATTGGCGGAATCTGTATATTCAAAAGTAGGAATAATTGTATCTGTTTCAAGCGGTTGGAAGTCGAGTGTCATACTTATTTCTTTATAAAAGGGATAAACCACACGGTCGGCAGACACTCCATTGTTGTTGATACCTGCTTGCAAAACCAGTACTTCTTGCCCTTCCTTCAAAATGGGAATCAAAGCAGGGAGTTCAAAAACACCTAAAGGTTGATTGTCAACAAAAGCCCATATCGTTGTGATTTTGTGGGTATTTGCTCCTTGAGAAAAGGTCGATGCTACCTTTACCTCTTCAATGTAAATATAAGCTGGATTCAGTTCGGTGGTATTGCAGGAAGTCCAACCTATCATTGAAATGACAAGCAAAAGAAAAATATAGAATAAATTGGTTTGTTTCATGTTTCATTTAGGTGTTTAGGTTGATAACTGTGTTTGTGTGTTTAGGTTGATTTTGTGTTTGTGTGTTTAGGTTGATAACTGTGTTTGGGTGTTTGGGTTGATTTTGTGTTTAGGTGTTCCATTATATAAAAATTCCTCCGAAACCCTAAATTCTTGTTGCGTGTTTAGTTTCAAAGAATTTTCGGCTATACTTCTAATATTGGACAAATGAAGTCTTTGTAGTTTTTAATAAAAAGATATAGAATTAAAAAACAAGCGTTTAGGAATCGGATACCTTGAAGGTATCCGATTCCTGTCCAACCTTAGACCGATAGCCGAATTTTCTTTAAAATTAACTAACCAAAACAGTAGATTTGAAGTAACATATTATCAATTATCAATTATCAATTATCAATTATCCTCTTATCTATTTCATCTGAAATTCGATAAGCAATTTCCATGGCATTGTAGCCATCTTCAATTGTTACCTCTTCCTGTTTGTCTTGAAGAATACTCTCCGCAAAAAGAGTCAATTCCATTTGAATAGAATTGACAGGCGGTGCATCCGACTTTT
The DNA here is from genome assembly GCA_049608825.1 of Chitinophagales bacterium. Lineage (GTDB taxonomy): Bacteria > Bacteroidota > Bacteroidia > Chitinophagales > UBA2359 > JAUHXA01. The sequence goes on along the minus strand of JBMYXW010000057.1, from coordinate 6,766 downwards.
CAAACAAAATGTATTTTTTACCCCGTTCATCTCCCATATTCAATTCAAAACTACCAATACCACTTGTAGGCGAATCACTAAGTCGAACAATTTCCGATTTCTTCTCCAAAAAGTCAATACTTAAATACGCATTGGGTTGAAAAATTCGGGTCTTTCGCATATTCTTCAATGACAAACGACTCGCAGTTACATTTGCCACACAGCCATTTTCAAACTCAATGCGAGCATTGGCAATGTCGGGTGTTTTGGAAACAATCGCTACTCCGCTTGCGTGAATCGCCTTTACCTTAGAATCCACAATACTCAATATCACATCAATGTCGTGAATCATCAGGTCCAAAACCACCGAAACGTCTGTACCTCGTGGATTGAAGAGTGCCAAACGGTGGGTTTCGATAAACATCGGCTTCAATTCTATCTCTTTGACCGCCAAAAAAGCAGGGTTGAAGCGTTCGACATGTCCGACTTGAGCCTTGACTCCTTTGGTCTTTACCATTTCGACCAATTGTTTGGCTTCCAGCATATTGCTTGCCAAAGGCTTTTCTATAAAAATGTGTTTTCCTGCTTCAACCGCCTGGCTTGCCACATCAAAATGCGTACTCGTTGGAGTCACAATATCTGCTACATCAATAGCTGCAAGAAGTTCATTAAAGTCCGTAAAACGCTTGACTCCAAACTCTTTGCTGATTTTTTCTGCATTTGAATTATTTGGGTCAAAAAAGCCTACAAGTTCATAATGTTCAATATTTTGAAGTAATTTTACGTGAATTTTTCCTAAATGTCCTACTCCAAAAACGCCGATTTTTAACATACTGGTATTTTGTTTTTTATAGGACAAAATTAAGAAAATATACGCAGTTGAGCAGAAATAAATAAACAAGTAAAATAAGTACACAAAATACTTGATTTGCATACTCCTTTTCTTCAAAGACTTCGTTTGTATAATCGAAAAAAAGTCCCAAGTCGTTGCTAAATTACTTGATGTCGAATGATGATGAATAAAAATTATCTGTCTTTTTTTACCTGCTGCTTGTTGTGTTACTTTTTGTTTCGAGTAGCATTCATGCAGTCACAATGGGCAAAACACCGTACAATTGGATATGATGTAAGTGGGTATTATACCTACCTACCCGCTTATTTCATTTATGATGATTTGGCGCAGTTGACTTTTATTGAAGAGATTAAAAAAAAGTATAATTCTCTTCCTCCAAATTATACATTTGCTGCAAATAGCAACAAGGTACAAAAATACCCCATTGGTATGGCCATTCTTTATTCGCCCGCCTTTGCAACAGCACACTTTTTTGCAGAAAGATGGGATTTTCCGCAAGATGGTTATTCTTTTCCGTATCAATATTTTCTGTCTGTTTACAGCGTATTTTTTGCCTGTATGGGCTTGTTTCTTTTGAGAGTCTCATTGCTCTATTATTTCAAGGATTTTGTGACTGCTATTGTATTGGGGATTCTTGTTTTGACGACCAATTTATTGGTCTATGCAGGTTTGTCTGCCGCAATGACACATGGTTATTTGTTCACACTCTATGCCTTATTGATTTGGTTGACGATTTTGTGGCACAAGCGACAGCGTTGGTGGCTAGCTGTTCTGATTGGTTTGGTTTATGGATTAATGATTATTGTTCGTCCAACCGAAATTATTGCCTTTTTGATTCCTCTGCTTTGGGGAATACAGGGTAGGGAAGGAGTGGAAGACAAAATTAAATTGATATGGGAGCATAAAGGACAGGTGGGCTTGTTGGTAATCAGTACCATTGTTGTTGGGATGATTCAGTTGGTTTATTGGAAGGCATTATCTGGTGATTGGCTGTATTACTCTTACGATGATCAGGGGTTTAGCTTTTTGAGACCACATTTACTGAATGGCTTGTTTAGTTACCGAAAAGGTTGGCTTATGTACACACCTGTTATGCTTTTTGCGTTGGCGGGTTTTTGGTGGCTTTTTCAGAAAAACAAGGAAATATTTTCAGTTTGTTTTTTATTTACTATTGTGAATATTTACATTATTTACAGCTGGGATATATGGTGGTATGGTGGGAGTATTGGTTCAAGAGCAATCATTCAATCCTACGCTGTATTGGCATTTCCATTGGCAGCTTTTGTGACATGGATTGTTGGTCAAAAGCGAAAAGCATTGTTGTTGGTATGGTGTATGTTTTTGATTTTCTTTACGGATTTAAATTTAATGCAAACTTGGCAATCTCACAGCAAAGATGGTCCTTGGATAGCAGGCTCGATGACAAGAGCCTATTACTTTAGAATTATTGGCAGTACCCAAGCCAAAAAAGAAGATAGAAAATACTTGGATGTTGGTAGAAGGATTCGTGATACCAAAGGTATGAGATTCAAGCAGCTATACTTCAATGGTTTTGAAGATGATGAAGATAGTTCGTTTCATCGGGTTACAAATCATACTTTTGAAGGGGATTATTCGATAGTTACCAACAAAGAAGACAATCAGATGCCTTATTTTGAGATTTTGATGCCAGAAGTTGAACCCACTCCAAAAGCATGGATTCGAGCAGGAGTTCGGATGTTTTATAAGGATAGAGAGTGGGACGAATGGAAGTTAACGCATTTGGTGATGGAGTTTTGGCGTGGCAAAAAACTAATTGAAGAAAGACATATTCGAATAGATTGGTTAACAGATGCTTGGCGATGGCACCATGCTTATTTTGAACGTCCACTACCTTACAAAATGCGAAAAGGCATTGAAGCCGAGGATAAACTGGTGGTTTATTTAGAAAATAAGGGGAGTAAAGAGAAGCTTTACATAGATAATTTTGAAGTGGAGTTGATTGAACCTTAGGTAAATGCAAATTAAATTTTAGGAACCCCTAATTTAATATTTTAGTTTGCCTTAGTAATGAATGAAAAATAAGCATGGCGACATTTGAAAAAATGAAAAATAAAATAGATTCAAACCCAAAAAAACTGTTTCTAATAGATGGTTTAGGAGCATTATTGTCTGCTTTTTTGTTGGGTGTAGTTTTGGTTAGGTTTGAAAATTACTTTGGTGTTCCTACCAAAGAATTGTATATTTTGTCCTTTTTGGCGTGTATTTTTGCAGTATATGATTTTGTTTGTTACTTCGGAGTAGGGGAAGGTTGGAGGCTTTTTTTAAGAGCGATAGCCATTATAAATATTTCATATTGCTGCCTTACAGCCGTTTTACTGTTTTATCATTATCAGAGTATAACCAACTTAGGGTTTGTTTATTTTTTGATTGAAATGGTCATTGTAATTGGTATTGCAATTGTAGAGCTGAAAATAGCTTCTGGAGTAATTAACAAAAAGACTCAACAATTTAATTAGGGAGAGTGTTATCTTTGCTCAAATTCAAGTTCTAACAGACTTCATAAGTTACCATATATTTAGTTTATATTGTGCCACCTACTTCAATAATGATTTACCATTTCACCACCTATAATAAATTTTTTGCATGAAATTTAGCAATTTTGTTTATGAACGTCCAGATTATCCAACAGTAGCCAATGAGTTTAACAAATGTTTGGATAAGTTTGAATCTGCTGCCTCAGTTGAAGAACAAAACGAAGCCATTGAAGCGATTAATATACTTCGCAATGACTACCAAACCATGTTTTCGATTGCGAGTACTCGCCACAACATTGACACAAAAAATGAAATTTATATAGAAGAACAAGCATTTGCCGACAAAGAACGACCTGCTTTCAATGCACTGGGCAATAGGTACTACAGAGCATTGGTCAATTCAAAATACCGCAAAGAATTGGAGGCGAAATGGGGAAAACAGTTGTTTGTATTGGCGAATTTGTCATTACAGTCCTTCAATGAAAGCATCATTGGACATCTACAACAAGAAAACGCTTTACTTACCCAGTACAAGAAAATATTGGCTTCAGCCGAAATCTCATTTGAAGGAAAAAAACGAAATTTGAGTGGCTTTGGACAATTCTTTCAATCCAAAGATAGAGAGATGCGGATAAAAGCTCGAGATGCTTATTTCAGTTTTTTCGCTGAACATCAGGAAACTTTAGACGACATTTATGACCAATTGGTGCATCTGCGTCACGACATGGCTCAACAATTGGGCTTCAAGAATTATGTGGAAATGGGCTATGCCCGCATGAGGCGGTCGGATTACTCGGCAAAGGATGTGGCACACTATCGAGAAATGGTAGGGAAACACGTTGTTCCTTTGGCGACCAAATTGAAGAAACGACAGCAAAAACGCTTGGGTTTATCAGAGTTTTATCACTACGATGAGACGCTTTCCTTCAATTCTGGAAACCCAACACCAAAGGGCGATGCAGAATGGATAGTAAGTAATGCTGAAAAAATGTATGAAGCACTTTCTCCCGAAACCAATGAATTTTTTCAGTTCATGAAAAACAATGAATTGATGGATTTGGTAAATCGAAAGGGGAAAGCAGGAGGTGGATATTGTACGGTCTTCAAAAAGTACAAAAGCCCGTTTATTTTCTCCAACTTCAATGGAACAAGTGGTGACATCAAAGTGCTGACACACGAAGCTGGTCATGCTTTTCAGGCCTATTCGAGTCTTCACCACATCACTCCCGAATACAATTTTCCGACGATGGAAGCGGCAGAAATCCATTCTATGAGTATGGAATATTTGACCTGGGATTGGATGGATTATTTCTTTGAAGAAGACACAGACAAGTTCAAATTTTCTCATTTGAGTCGTGCCATTACTTTCTTGCCCTATGGAGTAGCAGTGGATGAATTTCAGCACTTTGTCTATGAAAACCCAAATGTGAGTCCACAAGAACGAAACGATGCTTGGCGTAGAATCGAACAAAAATATTTACCTCACAGAGTTTACAATGGTGTGCCGTTTTTGGAAAGTGGCCGGTTTTGGCAACAACAAAGACACATCTACAAAAGCCCTTTTTACTACATTGATTACACCTTAGCACAGGTTTGTGCATTGCAGTTTTGGAAACGATACAATGAAAATCCAGATTTGGCGATGAAAGATTATACCCGTTTGTGCAAAGCAGGCGGAAGTCAGTCTTTTTTGAGTTTGGTAAAACTTGCCAATTTGCGTTCTCCATTTGAAGAAGCCACATTGGTAGAAGTGATGGCGGAAGTAGATGCTTGGTTGGACAAGGTGGATGATTCGACCTTGTAGGAGGGCGAAATATTTTGTAAAGAAGGAACTCGTCTATTTTTTACAAAATTGAAGCTTATCCAAGCCAAGAAAAACAAGACTGAAATTCCGCCTCCTGCAATTGCCCACCAAGTCCAATGAACACCTTCAATAGGATGGTCGATGTTTTGAGGATTGCCCAATAGAAGGTAATTACTCCAAAAATAAGGATGGGCTTGGTCTTTTTGTTGTTCAATAAAAGTGCGTTTTGCCATCGTGAGTGCTTCAACTTTACTAATTCCCTGCTCCATATTTTGATAGAAATGAGCCATTAAAACCTTATTGGCACTTGGTTGAACCTCCCAAGTACTGGTCAAAGTACTGAGACAAGCTGTGTAGCTTAGGGCTTGTTGGAATGAACTTAGACCATTGCCATCGTTTTGTTCCTCGTTTGCTTGGCGAATCATTCCCTTGATTACCAACAGGTCAAAGTTCAAATTTGTATTGTATAATTCCGAAATGCTTAAAAAATCGTAATTATCTTGATTGTTTTTTGGTGCAAATAAAAGTGAAGATTGGAGAGGAGAGGAGTCGTCCAAAAAGCCCAACAAAGCCAAATGAACTACTTGGTAATTGTTTGCAGCCTCTAAAAAATGTTTTTTAGTAGCTTCTGAATCTGAAAAACTCTTTCTTTGCTTAGATTCATTTTGTGTAGAAGGGAAATCTCCTGTATCTGTCCAGTCACTTTGAAGTTGATTTCCCAAATATGCTATATTTATATTTTTGTCTTGCTGCATGGCTGCAATATAATAATTGCGATTCATGTCCAAGAAAGCATCATTTTCGGAGCTGCTTTTTCGCATATCCTGCAAAAAATGAGAGGTACTAAAAGCATAACTTAGCTTATGTGTTTTTACCAAAAATTGCAACTTATTGAATGGTGTTTGACGATCATCTACACCTGTCAATAGAGCCTCAAAAGGGAGGTAGTGCAAACCACCATCTCGCATAATCACCAAATTACTTACCTTGTCTTTTATGGGAATCAAGGCTTTGTTCAACACTGCTCGGTAAACCGCATAAGCATTGGTTACATATTGGTGATAAGATTCATCAGGTTGGTTTTGTAGTAATTGATAATCAGACAAGACAGAGTACAAATTCCCTATACTATTCTTCAATGAAATATCTATCACAAATTCTTTAACGAAACTTGTATCTTTTGTAATAGAATAGCTATAGCCCAAACTATCCCCAAGAAAATAACCAATAACAGCAGTTTGTGGAAGAAAATCTTGAAGGTAAGGTTGTAAATTTTCTACTCCTACAATTGCCAATTCATATTTCATTTTGAAATAAGTAGGATGTTGGTTGCGGTATTTTTCCAACAAACTATTGTAGTTGTTTTGTAGATTGAATGGTATTGTTGTTTGAAAGCTCACCCTTTTCATGTTCCTCCAATAGCATTATGGTATAAAAGTCCAAATCTATTTTTAGTTGTTTTTCCTCTTGAAGACTTTCTTCTTCAATACCATGGAATGCCTCAATTTTGCCTGACTTCAATACCAGAAGTTGTTGGTATTTTTTATATTGCTCCGAAAATTGGAATCCTATATGAATATATTTGTTACGTAAAGAAGGATTGACAACTTTAGA
>JBMYXW010000056.1:0-10247 GCA_049608825.1 Chitinophagales bacterium | reverse complement strand
CCTTTGGTCAAAGTTCCCGTTTTGTCCACCACCAAAGTATTCACCTTCGTCAGTTGATCCAGAAAAGTAGCTCCTTTGAAGAGCAAACCGTTTTTGGAAGCTGCCCCTAAGCCACCAAAATAACCCAGTGGAATCGAAACAACCAAAGCACAAGGGCAAGAAATCACCAAAAAGACCAAGGCCCGATACAGCCATTCCGAAAATACATATTCCGCCACAAAAAAGTAGGGCAACAAACAAATTGCCAATGCCAAATAGGTCACGATGGGCGTGTAAACCTTTGCCAGCCTCCGCATTAACAGTTCGGTTTTAGATTTTCGAGCTGTGGCATTTTGTACCAATTCCAAAATCCGAGAAATGGAACTGTCTCGAAACAGTTTCTCCACTCGGAGGTCAATCACTCCTTCCAAATTAATCGAACCTGCCAAAATCTGTTCTCCTTTCCATGCCGTTTGTGGTTTGCTTTCTCCCGTCAAAGCTGCGGTATTCAGCACAGCTTTTTCCGAAATCAACCGCCCATCCAAAGCCACCTTCTCCCCTACTCTGACCTGTATGGTTTCACCCACTTTCACCGATTCGGGCGAAACTGCTTCATAAACCCCATTCCTCCAAACCGTTGCCGTCTTGGGGCGCACATCCAACAATGCCTTGATATTTCCTCTTGCTCGCCTAACTGCCACTCCCTGAAACATTTCGCCTATCGTATAAAACAACATAACCGCCACGCCTTCAGGATATTCACCGATACCAAATGCGCCAATCGTAGCAATGCTCATCAAAAAGAATTCGGTAAATACTTCGCCATTTCGCATCGCTTCCCATGCTTCTTTCAAAACAGGCAAACCCACCAACAAATACGCCGCTCCATACCAGATGATTTTCACCCAACCTTCAAAAAAAGCTACCTGCAACCAATGTTCTGTCGCCATGCCCAACAGCAACATCACAAAACTGATAATGGCAGGTAGGTATGCCTTAATATTGGAGATGAGAGTATGATTGTGGTCTTGTTCTTCCTCTTCTTGATGATTTATCAAAATGGGTTCTTCGGTACCACAACAACCTGTTTTGCAAGAAGATTTGATTCCAGTCTCCGTAGGAGTCGAAATTGTCAGTATTTCATTTATTTCGGTCATACTGCAAATTTACCGAAAAAGAGGCGCAATTGAGTTGCAGTTTGTCGCTTCAAACGTTGACGAACCTTTTAGGTCTCGTTAAGTTCTTCATTAAACTGTTGGTTCATTACCATAGCGAAAATTCGCAAACGTCTGCAAGACTTGGCGACATTTAAGGGCGTATTCATTCCTCCACCAACACTGCTCCCATCAACATATAATTACAATGATCAACATCCGTTGAATTCAGCCTAAAAGTTCCTTCAAAAGTACTGAACTGATCCATTTGATAGGCTCTTGAAGGATCGGACTTCAACTCCAATTCCATGATGGATTCAGGTCCCGCTTTTCCACAAAAAAAACACGCACTAAAAGGATTCGCAGACAATACATAATAGTGTTCTGTTGCATCAATCGGAATCACAAAGCCTTTGATAGATACTTTTTTACCATCCAAAGACTTCACGATTTTTCCGAAGGTGGGATACAAATACAAAGCACTGTCTTCTGGAGCTATCTTTTCTTCAAACTTTACATCCGTCAAGGTCAGCCAAGTGATGTCGTAAACGCCTCTTGAATCGGGCTGATAATCTTCAATGCTTTTGGGAGTTGGGTTCAACATTTCGTTGTCTTCCATCCTGCTGTAACTCCGCACAGGTATTGTGTCTTCTTCTTCCACCTCCAAATCGTCCATCGAAATAGGGTCAGAAAGATCTATTTCTTCTTCCTTCTCATCCATCTCCCCCACAATTTCCAAGTCGGTCGAGTCTAGTTCTTCCGTTATTGAAGGTTTTTCATTCACGGTATTTTGTTCACTATTGCAGGCAGCAAAAAAAATGGTGGCACACAAGAAAAGTACACTTATAAAATGATATGTCGTTTTCAATTGATTTTTATTTCGTCTGCTTCAAAACTGACGCAACATCCCCCTTTGAAGGGGACTTAGGGGATGTAAATCGACGATTTGAGGTATAGCAGAATATTAAGGAATTTTTGTTCTACAGTATTCAAAAAAGCGAATTTAGTCAGTAAACCCCAAAATTCTACGCTTTTTGGCAAGAGTTTGATTTTTTGAAGCACAAAGTATCCGAAATTCTTCTGAGAACTTATTGCACAAGACCATAATATAGTTTTGAAGTTGAATTTGCGTTTTGAATTTGAGTTTTCAGGGATTAAATTTTTGCCACCTCATCCCCCACTCCAATCCTTCCACTTTTCACTACTCTTGCCGTAATTCCACCATGACCACGCACCGCATTGTAACCGCCATCACCCAAATTTTCCTCCATTCGAGAACAAGGGTGACACAAGCCAGTCGTTTCCAAAACCGCCTCTCCTATCCGAAATTGTTGGTCTTTCAATGCCAATAGATTGATGCCTCTCACCACAATATTACGGCGCAACAAAAGTGGGTCAATTTCAGATTTGCCCAACATTGAAGCGATTCCGTCCAAGTGTTCTCCTTGAATCAAAGTCACCTGTCTTTTGCCGCTGCTGCCGTGGTAATGGTCGCCCACCAATCCCGTTTCAGTAGTCGCCTCCACGCTTTCAACCACCTCCAAATCACCTCGTTTTTGAGGGCGAATACTAATCCATGCCACTTGCCCGATTTGTGGTAAAGTCGCAAATAGTTCTTTTATCGATTTTTTCATTTTTGTTCAGTTTAGAAAAAATAAAAACACTTTGTTCTTATCATTTGTTTTGAAGCCCAACAATTGCAGAGCTTGGACATCTTTTAATAACAAAAAATAACATTTCCCTCTACTCCAAAACCTTTTGAAAAAATTATACAATTCGTTTTCAGCATTAAAAAAGCGATGTATGCTTTTTTTTGTCTTTGAAAAAACAGTCACTTCAATATTCTAAAAATCAAATATTTATCGTATTATCCTGCCTTCAATACTTAGCATTTTTCAATATATTTTCAAAAAACCCATTTGACAAAACCCTTCAAATGTATTTGCAAAAACTGCTATTTTCAGTGATTTTTGTTTCATCATTATTACAAAACCCCTATCAATATGAAAGCCCATTTTAACCTTCTATTCTTTGCTATTGCCTTCAACCTGTTTGCCCTAAAACCTTCTATTCACGCTCAAACAGGCGAGATACAAGGTGCAGTCACCGATGCCGAAACAGGCGAAACGATGCCTTTTGTCAATGTGTCAATTAATGTAAATGGAAATCTCATTGGTACAAGCACTGATTTTGATGGTATTTATAGTTTAAACTCCCTTCGTCCAGGACTTTATGATGTAACTTTCAGTTATGTAGCTTTTCAAACCAAAAAAATTGAGCAAGTACAGGTAAACGCTGATAAAACCACTTTTTTGGATGTTCAGCTTTCTGTTGGTACCGAAATATTGGATGCTATTGAAGTAGTTGAATACCGAGTTCCTCTTATGGAGGCTGATAGAACCACAACAGGTTCAGTTGTCACCAGTGAGGAAATACGGTCGATGCCTACACGAGATGTAAGTTCCATTGCAGGAAAAGCTGCGGGCGTTTATTCAGGAAGTGACAGTGGTGAATTCCTAATAAGAGGTTCGGCATCTGGAGGTGATGGTCGATATGTGGAAGGAGTAAAAGTAGAAGAACCTGAAATACAATCGGGCTTACTGACCGCAGGTGAAATCAATGATTTTGGTAAGTGGAATCTTTGGCAAGATCTCACCAAACAAACATTGAAAGAATACCAAAATCAATGGAATTTTTTCCCCTCCAATCGCTATGCCCTACAAGTCAGCACACCATCGGGAAAGCCTGTCATAAATGCAAAAGTTTCTTTGCTCAATGCCAAAAATACAATACTTTGGCAAGCTAAAACAGACAATACGGGCAAGGCAGAGCTTTGGCTGCAACTCTTTGGGGATTCTCCTAATATAACTCCAAACAAATTGAAGATAAAGGTCACTTACGATGATAAAGAACAAATTCTCAAAAACCCAAGTCCTTTTGCAGAAGGACTCAATTTTGTAACAATAGATGCAAACTGCCACCAACTACAACAAGCTGATATATTGTTTGTCGTAGATGCCACGAGTTCTATGAGCGATGAAATCAAGTACCTCAAAGCCGAATTAAAAAGCGTAGTATCAGAGGTTCAAACCCAAAGAACAAATCTAAACATCCGTTTGGGAAGCGTTTTTTATAGAGACCATGGAGATGAATACGTTACCAAAAAATCAGGTTTTTCAGCTCAAATTGACCAAACCATAGAATTCCTTCAAAACAATCGTGCGGGAGGCGGAGGTGATTATGAAGAAGCCGTAGAAGAAGCCCTACAGGTAGGCATTGAAAAAATGCAATGGAGTGAAGATGCGGTAGCTCGTTTGTTGTTTTTGGTCTTAGATGCACCGCCACATCCAACCAAAGAAATCATAGCGAGACTGCAAAAACTAACTGCAAAAGCGGCTGAAAAAGGGATACGAATCATTCCCATTGGAGCAAGTGGGCTCAATAAAAGCACCGAATATTTGATGCGTTCTCTCGCCTTAGCTACCAATGGAACTTATACCTTTTTGACCGACCACAGTGGCATTGGCGGTTCCCACATCGAACCCAGCACAGACGATTACGACATGGAATTTTTGAATGACTTATTGGTGCGTTTGATTGACCAATACACCCAAATTCCTGATTGTGAAGAAAATACCAAATTGTTGAGTGCTGCCAAATCCAGCCCTATTTCGGAAGAAGTTCTAAGCCAACTTAACTTTTACCCAAATCCTGTTGCAAATGAATTGACCGTTCATATAAAGTCAAAACTTTCTTCCTTGTTTATAACCGACTTATCGGGTAAAATTTTGCAACGACTGGAAGATTTGGAGCAAGGAGAAGTGAAAGTAGATATGAGTCGCCATCCTTCGGGAATCTATTTTGTGCGCTATACCAATGAGGACGGCAAAGAAAGCAGTGCCAAGTTGGTTGTAGCGCATTAAAAAAAATCACCACACCTATCGAAGAAATTATTTCACAAGTTAAATTCTGTTATCATGCTAAAGCAGAGGTTTGTATCACACATACACCTCTGCTTTTTTTTAGACCAAAAAAATAGTATCTTTAATGCTGAATTGTACTCTAAAAACAAAAAGAACCAATCCTCAATATGCTAACATTTGTCGTCAATCTCCATCCCGGAATTCCCAGCATGGCATTAGCTCAACCTCTTCTCTATCCGCTTCGCAAAGAAGGAAAAATGCACCTTATTTTTCCTTCAACAGATAAGATAGAACACCGCATTGAAGATGCAAGTGGACAAGTGCAGAAGCTTTTGGAACGTTCACCTTTTGTGAAATGGCAGGTAGTTTTTCTGGTACAGATTGCAGAAGATTTGAAAAATGTTTTCAGTGAAAGTCTTTCTGGTCAGATGTTGTTGATTCGCAAACTGTTCTTGGAGAGTGAACTGTTGAGTTCTAAGCCGAGCAAAAGTTATATGGTGGCGATTGACGAAATCAACGAGGATGAAGCCATTCCTGCCGTCAATAGAAACGAACGTTATCGAGATGCTTGGGAATTAGATACCAAAGGCTTTATCCAAAATGATCGAAATTTCTTTATCAAAGAAAAAGATATCAAGGCACTGAATAGTCTGTGGACTTCAAAAATCAACATGGACAGCAGTACGATTGTCAATTTAGGTTTTGACCGTTTGCCTGCTAAAGTAAAGGAGAATGTCAATGCAGCAATTGCGGATATCACCCAACGTATTGAAGAGTTACTCAATCCTGATAACATCAACTATCGAGATTATCAAGTCACAAGAGGTATTCGATACATTGACGAAAATTTAATCAAAGGCATTAAAGAGGAATTTTTCAAACGACTTCAAAACACCAAAATCGATCCTTCTCGCTACAATGCCTTTTCACCTTCTGCAACACTACGCACTGCAATTGCAGAAAAATTGGGCATCTTTTCGGAAGACAATGAATACACCTTTAAGTTGATTCGTTTTCCATTTCAATATACACACGAGGATATTTTGCAGCGTTACTTGATAAAGCTGTCTATTCTACTGACTTTGATTGCAGAAAACGAATCCATTATTCGCAGCCTTCAACAAAAAAACTATGTGGTCAAAATCGACTTGGATGATTCCGAGGTTCAACAAGTCGTTTACAACTACATGGAACATCTCCACAATACGGAACAACAACTCGACAATCGCCTCAAAAATACTCCTCCAATTGCACTCGCATTGTACAAGGATTTGGAATGTGCATGTAGTGAGACTTTGGACAAACCAGGTGCTGAAAACTTAGATTTTGGTTTTTTGAGACGCAATGGTGATTTACCTCGTTGGAGCAATTGGAACAAGGTTTATGAAGCTCAATTGGAGGATTATGTGGAGCAGGCTCGTGGAAAAATGCAGATTTGTATTGACCAAACGAGTTTTGTGAATGAAGCTCCTGGTAAGGCGGAGGAGGTAAATATTGATGTGAAGGTAAATGAATTGGACAAGGAACAACACAAGCTTCAATCAAAAGTCGAACACAATTTCCTATCTCAAACCTATGCCTTCAATTGGAAAGACTACCAAAAAGAACAGGAAAAAGTATTGAAACCCAAGCTTTTTAGCCGACCCAATACGAATGAAATTTCGATGCTTTTGGCAGTGGCCACTTTGATTTTTTCCATTCCATTTGTATTCTTCAAAACGGCTTATGGTGAAAGGATTTTGAGCATGGACATCGGAACAGAATTTGTCTATTTTTTGGCGGTTTTATTGACAATGGGCTTGGTGGTTTTTGCAGCACACGTTATGGCTAAAAACAATTATTTGAAGGAATTGGAAGTGATTGTGAAAGAGGTTTTGGCAAAAGCACAGTCTTTGAGAATGTCTATCAATGATGAGTTTGAACGCCAAAAAGATTACCTCAAATCTCTTTGCCGCCTCAGTACTGTCCGCAAAAACTACGAAATCGCTAGAGGGTCGCAAGTACACAAAAACAACAAAAATGTGATGCTGGATTATCACCGCCGTCAGCTCGAAGATCACAAGAATACGGCTCGCAAAATCATGCGTATCTTCAAAGCCAATGAACAAAACCTCAACAACAGTTACAACGACAAGCTTGCACCACTTGATGTTGAAAAACCGCCTTATGCCAACGATATTTATGCCATCAATACGTTTATCAATCCGCCAAGCGTTGACGATAGAGAGGTTGGTATGGTCGAGAATGTGAAACATGTAGTGAAGAATGATATTGAGCATTTGGTGACCTTGATTAGCTTTGACAAGGATAGGATTTATGAGAAGGGAGACGTTTAGAGGAAATTCAACTTCAACCAATTACTGGCGTAGCTGGCATCATGAAATTCAAATTCAAAACTGCACTGGATTGTGGAGGTAAAAATTCAAGTCTTGCCAAAAAAACGCAAGATTTCAATGTTTACTAAAAAAGGCATATAAAATCTTAACAAGTCCATTAGGACTTGAATATTTGTAGAAAAACGAAGAAAGTAACTACAGAACTCCCTTAGGTGTTCAATCCAAGTATCAAATATTACTGACGTTCAACTCCTCTGGAGTAATTTTCATTAAGTGTTTCAATAAGAATATTTTAACAACCCAGTCACCCATCTACCAATCATAACATTATGACCAACAACGATATATTCCGCCGCTTACGATATATTTTCGACTTCAACGACTCCAAAATGATAGAATTGTTTCGCCTTGCAGAGTATCAAACAGACCGTGCAGAGGTGAGTGACTGGTTGAAAAAAGAAGACGATGAAGCTTTTCAAGAATTGGAGGACGAAAGTTTGGCGATTTTCTTGAATGGACTTATCAACGCCAAACGGGGCAAAAGAGAGGGCAAACAACCCAAACCTGAAAAGATTTTGGACAACAATATCATTCTTAGAAAATTGAAAATTGCCTTGAATCTGCGAGAAGAAGATATGCTGAAAATTTTTGAATTGGCGAAGGTAAAAATTGGAAAACACGAACTGAGTGCTTTTTTCCGCAAACCTACACAGCGACAATATCGAGAGTGTAAAGACCAATATTTGCGTAATTTTTTGAAGGGATTGCAGGTGAAGTACAGGAAGGGTAAGTAGGAAGTCAGAAGATAGATGCAAGAAGTAAGACTTCAGTTTCTTATTGAGAATAGGGTTTGATACAAGAACAGGCACTTTAAAAGTGTCGCCAAATGGTAGATTGTAGTCTTCTTCTTTATCGCAGAATAGGGTTTAAACTCTATTCTGCGGTAAAAAATAACAATATTAAAATTCCCCAATGAAACACTATCTCCACCTCCAATCCAAACGACTCTATCGACATCTACAATCAGCAGGCATTCACCCCCTTATTGGTTTTTCATTGCTGCTTTTCCTATTTATCGCCTTATCCGAAATGCTGTTTCTAAAGCTTTCATTTGCAGCCTACCTCTACCCTCTTTTCCCCGTCAGTTTGGTCAATTTATTTGGTAAAGTTCAACGAAATGATTTTCTAAAAAGCACTTTTTCGACTCCCAATTATCGCAAAATTCGAATTGCAGAAAACTTGATTGTAACGATTCCTTTTGTGCTTTTCCTATTCTTCAAACAAGAGTTTTTAATTGCATTTGTCATTCTACCAATTGCAGTAGGGTTGTCTTTCTTCAATCAAATCAATCGTTTTCAGTTTGTGATACCCACACCTTTCTACCGATTCCCTTTTGAATTCACTCGTGGATTTCGTCAATATTATTGGCTCTTTGGGCTGTGTTATTGGATTGCAGTCATCTCGACTATCGTAGGAAATTTCAACATCGGAATTTTTACCCTACTCTTTGTATTTCTCAGTTGTTTGAGCTTTTATGGAAAGCCTGAATCCGAATTTTATGTGTGGGTTCACTCCGCCAAACCCAGTCAGTTTTTGTTTCAAAAAATCAAAATTTGCATCCTGTATGCCTCTTATTTGAGTATTCCAATATTGATTTTATTGGCGATTTTTTATCCCGACAAATTACACATTATCCTATTAGCTGAATTTTTAGGAATATCGTATTTGATAACCGTGCTTTTGGGGAAATACGCCTATTTTCCTTCCGAAATCAATTTGATTCCTGGATTTTTGATTACCATTAGCCTCTTTTTGCCACCTTTTTTGTTGATTGTCATTCCTTTTCTATTTTTGCGAGCCAAACGAAATCTCCAATCCATTCTAAGTACTTGTACAATTTTGAATGTTGAATGATAAATTTTGAATGGATTAACAATCAGTTAATTATCGAAATTCTTAGGTTAAACTATTTTTGTCTGATTACTTACACAATAATATGATACACATCCAATCTTTGCGAAAATCCTATGGTAAAAATCAAGTTTTGAAGAACATCAACTTGTCTTTCCACCGAGGCGAAATCAATGGAATTGTGGGAGAAAATGGCGCAGGTAAAACCACGTTTTTTAAGTGCATGGCAAGTTTGGAGCATTTTGAAGGGAAAATAGAATACGACAAAGGAATATTGAAAAACCATCTGGGTTTTTTACCTACCAATCCTTTTTTTCTATCCAAAATCACAGGCTATGAATACCTTCAATTGTTGTGCAATGCTCGAAATGTGAAGGTAAAAAGTTGGGGCGACAACAACATCTTTAATCTTCCACTGAATCAGTTTGCAGATACTTATTCGACAGGAATGAAAAAAAAGCTCGCTTTTACAGCGACTTTACTCCAACAAAATGATGTTTTTATCTTAGATGAGCCTTTCAATGGAGTTGATATTCAGAGCAATATGGTGATTCAAGAGGTTTTGAAGAAATTGAAGCAACTCAACAAAATCATTCTTCTTTCCTCTCATATCTTTTCGACTTTGAGCGAATCTTGTGATGTCTTGCACCATTTGAAGGAAGGGCGCATTGTACGCAGTGTCGAAAAGAAAGATTTTAAGATGATTGAAGAAGGTCTGATAGATGAAGGAATTGGGAAAAAAATTGATACATTGGATATTCGGTAATATTTTGTTTTTTTCTATTTCATGCCCAAAATTTCTATTTTTTGACTTTTCGGTTGCATTCAAAAATAAGAGCGTTTTCTCTTTCTTTTTGGTAGTTTTGCAGGCACAAATACCTATTGCATCGTTCTTAGGAATGTTGCTGAATAAGCCTTTTAAAATTCATTTGATGAAGGCTGAT
>JBMYXW010000055.1:0-10282 GCA_049608825.1 Chitinophagales bacterium | reverse complement strand
GTGTCTGTATTCGGTTTGATGATACATACGGTTTTAGACGTTATAATATAACGTCCTGGTGTCTGTATTCGGTTTGATGATACATACGGTTTTAGACGTTATAATATAACGTCTCTACAATATTGCATTGTTAGCCATAAAATTTATCTTTTTCCCAATTTTCGGGATTCGTAAGGATATAGTTTTCAATGCGTTTGAAGGATTCCTCATTTCTAATAATATGTTCATGAAACCGTTCTTGCCATCCATAATCGGGATGTATTTTTCGTGCCTGTTTCGTGACAGCCGCTTTGTAGGAACTCAAAATCCTCGAAATTGTGCCTGATTTAGGAGATATTTTGGACATAAATTCCTTTGCATTGTTTGGGTCGTATTCAATCTCTAGCATAGGTTCTTTGTCCCTCCAATCATTGTTTTCTTTGTCAATAATCAAAATTCCATGCGTGTGATTGGGCATTACCACAAATACCCCCAATTCGATAAATGGCGAATATTTTGGAATGTCCTCCCAAAATTGATGGGCTACCTTCCCAATGTCATTCAACAACATTATATCATTCACGATATTTCCGAAAAAATGCAATTTATGGTGTGTGCAAATGGTAATGAAATACATGCCATTGTTGCTGTAATCCCAACCTTTCAATCTGGCGGATTCTATACGATATTTGTTTCGGTACAGAGACATAGTTTTTCGATTTATGGTATTTACGTTATACGTGGGTTCATTGTGTTGTTTTAGACGTTATAATATAACGTCTCTACGTTGGTTCGTTCATGATGTAGAGACGTTTTACCAAAACGTCTCAAACCAAAATGTTTCCTGTACCACATGAAATTTTGAATCAATAGTTCATCAGATGATTATTGATTGATTATCATATTTGTTGTTTTAGACGTTATAATATAACGTCTCTACGTTGTTGATTTTAGAATGGCGTATCAATTCCCAATTCCCGACAAAAACCTTCAATCTCCGCATCCGTTGTTTGCATTGCCTGTTCGATTCCTACCAAACCCACAGCCACTTTCTCCAAATCAACCGCTTCCTCTTCCTCAAAAGTATCCACATATCGAGGGATATTCAGATTGTAGTCGTTTTCAGCTACTTCGCTGATGGGCGCAACATGGCTGTATTTGTCATTGGAGGTGCGCTGTCGATAGGTGTTGATAATCCGTTCAATATCTGCGTCTCGCAGCTTGTTTTGGTTCTTTTCCTTTTCATAACCTTGGCTTGCATCCACAAACAAAATATCATCGGGATGTTCTCGGCATTTTTTGAAGACCAAAACACAAGTTGGGATGGATGTACCGTAGAAAATATTGGCAGGCAGTCCAATCACTGCATCCAAATAGTTGCGGTCTTTAATCAAGTATTGGCGAATATGCCCTTCGGCTGCTCCTCTGAACAATACGCCATGCGGCAAGACACAAGCCATTACCCCATTGTCGTCAAGATGGTGAATCATGTGTTGGACAAAAGCAAAATCCGCTTTTGATTTGGGAGCTAAACGCCCATATTGACTGAACCTATCATCGGTGGAGTGAATCGGACTCGGTTTCCAATTTGCCGAAAAAGGAGGATTGGCGACAATCGCTTCAAAGCGTTCTTCGATGTGTTGGGGCGAAATCAAGGTATCTTCTTGTCGAATGTCAAACTTTTGGTAGTGGACATCGTGCAAAATCATGTTCATACGAGCCAAATTGTAAGTTGTACGGTTTAACTCTTGCCCATAAAACTCATTTACCGTATCTACTTCTTTAGCTACTCTTAAAAGTAAAGAACCCGAACCACAAGTAGGGTCGTAAACGGCTTTAAGTTTGGTCTTACCAGTGGTCACGATTTTTGCCAAAATCTTCGATACTTCCTGTGGCGTATAAAATTCACCCGCTTTTTTGCCTGCCCCACTCGCAAACTGACCAATCAAGTATTCGTAGGCATCGCCCAAAACATCGGAATCCGCATTTTCCAACTCAAAGTCAATGTTGTCCAAATGCCCCAAAATGTCCACGATTACATCGTTTTTCGCCTTCACTGTTCGCCCCAATTTGGTAGAGGTCAAATCCAAATCCTCAAACAATTGGTCGAAATCATCCTCACTGTCCGTTCCCATCGTACTTGCCTCGATGTTCTTCAATATCTTGGTCAAGTCGTCCAAAATGAAACTATTACTCGTTTCTTCTTGTGTGGCATCCTTCTTTTCGTTCAATTTGCCCCGCCTTGCAATCTCGTGGAACAATTCGGAAGGCTTCAAAAAGTAGCCCAATTCTTCAATCGCCTCTCGCTTGATGTCCTCCAAATATTCTTGCCCTTCTTCGCTGCTCTCGTCAATTTGGTGGTATTTCACCCCATCGTTTTCCAAGAGCTTGTCGGCATACAATTCCATCTTTTCGGATAGGTATTTGTAGAAGATGAAACCCAATATGTAATCCCTAAATTCATCTGCGTTCATTTTGCCCCGCAAGGTGTTGGCAATGTTCCATAACTGTTGTTCTAACTGTTTTTTGTGGTTTTCGGACATAGTTCACTTTACTAATTGGTTGTATTTATTGTTGGTGCAAAATAGAGCTTTTTGGAAGGAAAAGGAAATGTCCTTTAGGAAAGTTTTTTTGGAAAATATCAACTGCAAGTTCAATATATCTTTTAGCATCACTAAAGTTAGTTATTTCTAAATAAGTAGTTGCTAATTCCATATATGATTCCGCAGTGAGAAAATGGAAGCGTGTAAACACTGCAATATTAAGACTTTGAGAGTTTAGAAGTGTAGGGCTAATAATAGCTCTATCTATGCTCTCTCTTCGCTTCAATCCACCCTTATTCAATGAATCGACTTTTAGGTAGTCATTTTTTGCTTTCAACTTACTGTCAATTAACACTGACTACAACAAAATAAAATGTTTAATGGACAATAATCCAAGTTTTTGCTATATTTACCATTCGAGACACACAATGTGTACCCTCATCCATTCAAAAAAACAAATCTTTCTCATCCTATCAAAGATTTAATTCAAAATCAACCTATCTTAATAATGGCAATTACAAAAGCAGCAGTAATAAAAGCACTAAGCTATGTGGACGACCCCGATTTGGGCAAGGATTTGGTGACACTTAATATGGTGGACAATATCAAAATTGATGGTAAAAAAGTTGGTTTTCGATTGATACTAACGACTCCCGCCTGTCCCCTGAAGGAACATATCAAAAATGCTTGTATTACCGCTATCAAACATTTTGTGGACAAAGAAGCAATAGTTCAAGTAGAAATTACTTCACAAGTCACTTCTCGTCGAAAAGACAACCGCATGGTACTGCCTTTTGTTAAAAACATTGTGGCAATTGCCTCTGGAAAAGGCGGAGTCGGTAAATCTACAGTGGCGGTGAATTTGGCAGTAGGTTTGGCAAAGCAAGGCGCAAAAGTGGGATTGATTGATGCGGATATTTATGGCCCATCCATTCCTACAATGATGGATTTGGAAGGCATCAAACCCAAAGTTGGCACATTCAATGGACAACAAAAAATCATTCCTGTCGAAAAATACGGCATCAAAACCTTGTCGATTGGTTTTTTGACCGATGCCAGTCAAGCCGTAGTTTGGCGTGGTCCGATTGCGTCTTCGGCATTGAAGCAGTTTATTACCGATGCAGAATGGGGTGAATTAGATTATTTGTTGATTGACCTTCCACCAGGTACAGGTGACATTCATTTGACTTTGGTACAAACCGTTCCTGTCACAGCTGCAATCGTAGTGACGACTCCTCAAGAAGTCGCCAAAGCAGACGTAGTGCGTGCAGTTACGATGTTCCAAATGCCCAATATCAACGTACCTGTTCTCGGCATTGTCGAAAACATGGCATACTTTTCGCCCCCCGAATTACCAAACAAACGTTATTATATTTTTGGCAAAAATGGTGGAAAAGAATTGGCTGCCAAATACAAAGTTCCTTTACTCGGTCAAATCCCAATAGTCGAAGCTATTCGGGAAGGTGGCGATTCTGGCTTACCAATCGTATTGGATAACAGTGAAAACAAAAAAGTTGTAAGAGATGCTTTTGATTTATTGTCACAAACGGCTGCAAGGAATATTGCCATGCGAAATGCCAATATTGCTCCTACAAAAATGGTCGAGGTGACTACTTAAGGCAAATTCAAATTAAAACAATACTTTGTAAGCGAGTAGATTAAGTTTTAGAAATGCCTAATTTAATATTTTAGGTTGCTTAAGCAATTTTTGGGCTTTAGACGAAAGAAGTGAGAGGTGGGAAGCGAGGTGTAAAAAACTGAAAATTAAACGTTTATTTGTTTTGATTGTATTTACATAAGCTATTCATTATCAAACAATTAAAATCTCACTTCTCACCTCCCTGCTCCTCCATCCAAAGTCTTCAATAAATAAACTACAAAAGTCTTCACCCCAAATTAGGAGCTTATTTTTTAAACGTAAGACATTTATAAAATATAATCTACTCGCTTACAAAGCGTTATTTGAATTTGCATTTGAGTTTTGAGTTTGAGTTTAAGTTTCCCCCTATCCTTGCAAGATATACGACACGATATACCTCCTTCAATTACCTACCCAATTATCTTTTTATTGTACTTTCGTAGAAGTTTGTAAAACAAGCTCATAAATGATATAAAAAAGCAACGATGTACCAACCTTACATCGTTCTTCAAAGTAACAAACCAAAACCAACTAAACGATAAGAAACTAATTTTGTAATTGAAAATTGAGTAAGACAAATGAAACAAATTGAAACCATAATACCCTCTATGAGAAACGTATATCTTCTCCTAACCCTTTTTTGTTTGACCGCTGTTCTGTCTTCCCTTGTACCGAATATGTCCCACATCCATGCTGAAAACCCCCCTCATGCCAAAATTCTTGCTAACCCAATTGTAGTTGGCAGCAATGTAGAGGTAACCGTCACAACAAGTGGAACAAGTGTTCCCGATTGTGTTCCCTTCTTATTCAATTGCAACACCAACAGTTTGGGTATTAACAACATGGATATATATTGGACAGTCTATGAACAAAGCGATTGTGCAGGCTGTGATTTGGGGGGTACTGAAATTGCCTCTGGAATAATAGACCACGGTTTTTGGGGAACAACCTGTATTGCCAACAGTACGGCTGAGGGAACAGATTGTACAGACCCTGGAGGATGTGACAGAACTTTTCAAATTGCCTCAAACCTCTTGTGTCCTGGTGCTACGTATGAAATTGTCACCTATGCCTTCAATACAGATTACACCAAAGGTGTCGCCTTCAACTCAAGTGAAGGCCCTGGACCTTGGCGTTGTTGCGATGGTGATCCTGCTTTGGGAAATCTCGAAAACATGGAAGCTTGTACACTTCCTGCCAATGGCGGCATAGGAGGTGGTTGGTTGAATCCTTCTTATCCTCAGTCCTATACTTTTGTAGCCGCAGGAGGTGCCCCCGTTCCGACACTCTCCAAAACAAGCAGCATTGCAGACGGAGGCACACTTATCTGTGGCGAAGATTTTACCACCTCTATTACAATTACTCCCAACAGTGTTTGTCCTCCCACAAAAGTTACGTATAGCCTTTTATTGAATGACGAAGAAGTGGCTACGGAGTCGAGTGACTGTACCGAAAATGCCCATACATTTGATTACACAGCCACCATTATTG
Source organism: Chitinophagales bacterium (assembly GCA_049608825.1). Lineage (GTDB taxonomy): Bacteria > Bacteroidota > Bacteroidia > Chitinophagales > UBA2359 > JAUHXA01. The sequence goes on along the minus strand of JBMYXW010000055.1, from coordinate 4,630 downwards.
GTTGTCCTTTCGATTTGAACTGTGATGCAGAAGGAGAAGGTGTACTCAATGCCCGTTGTGCAAAATTCGGTACAAACACCCTTAGATGGGAAGCACGACAAGATTGCGACAATGCCTTAGTAGCTTTTGAAGAAATTACCTTTAATTTGGACTGCCCCGTTCCTGACGATTTAATGATTGCAGGCGATGATCAGTTTTTATGTTCTGGCGAATCAGGAACTGTGAGTGTTTTGACCCCTGCCAATGTCAATATTCCCTATGCAGGAGGCACTTATGAACTTCACTACAACAATAACAACCCCTATACCAACCCTACTCTAAACTATATCGGAACAGGTCAAACCGCTACATTAATCAATGATGGCACATATCCCACCAATACACCCATCATCATTTCGGGTACAATATGGGAAACCTATGCAACTAGTGAACCAATTGGTTGTGAAGTATTTGCTACAACAGCACAATTTGTTATGCTGACAGATATAACCGCCACCAATAACAACACCGCATGCGATTTTGGACAAATAAATGTCAATAGTGACGGTGGTTTGCCCGCTTACAACAATACTGCTACCTATACCTTCGATGCGACAAGTGCAGGAGCAGGAAGCAACGATACAGGTATATTCACTACTTTAGAAAATAGCACAGATCCGATTCCTCCAGGTAATTATTCAATCATTGTATCAGATAGCGAAGGCTGCAATACGACAATAGACGTGGAAGTATATGCACCTATAACGATAACAGAAACGCCTTCCACCTGCGAGGACTTCAATACTTTTACCCTCAATGTAGCAGGTGGACAACCCGCTCATCCCAACTTTGACGACTTGACCCAATACACCGTTTTTTCGGATATAGATGGTTTTCTGGGAAACCCCGATGCAAACGGTGATTTTACTGCAACAGGTTTGTCGGCAGGCACACATAATATTACTTTAGAATACGAACATGATGACAACGGCACTGCATCAGGCACATTCTGCTCCAATAATATCGACATTGAAGTATATGACAACTTCAATATGGTTTTGGGAGGCGATTGTGAATTGGCAGATGGCGTGACCATCACAGAAGTTACAGGTGGTCGTGACCCCAATGCTACAGCAGGTGGAGGCTTTGCAGGAGCATCTTACACCATATTTTTATCCACAATAGCCGCTCCATCGGCTGTCGATAATGTATTCTCCAATGAGGGAACATTGACTGGACCAGGTACATTCACAGGTGTTACACAAGACGAGTATTTTGTAGTCGTAGAAGACGATAGGGGATGTCAATTTTCTGTTGAAGTAACCGCTTTGGATTTGGACGATTATACATTGATCGATGCACTTCCCACTTGCGAAGCAAATACAATAACCATTCAAAGTACAGGCGGAACTTCCAATTGGACTTATTATATCTATCCTTTGGGCGCAACATTTGACAATGGCGCAACAGGCTTGGGCAATCCTATTACTTCAACAACCCTCAGTCCAGGCGTTTTCTCAAGTACACTCAGCGGACTTTCTCCAAGTCAATATACAGTATATGGACAAGATGGAAATGGATGTGTCACCTTGTCGGTAGATGTAAATATCTTCAATGAATTAGAAATAAGTGAAGTAGATGGAGATTGTGACAACTTCAATACCGTCACCATAACTGCAACAGGTGGCTATGCAGGAGCAAATTACACAAACATAGATTATATCTATACTTTGAAAGAGGCGGGTACAGAAAATGTAATTGCGACCAATAACACGGGCGTTTTTTCACTACTTATTTCGGGTTTATACACCATTGAAGTAAACGACAACAACCCCAGCACTCCTTGTATCGAAAGCATTGATGTCGAAATGTATGACCCATTTGAAGTTACCTTTTCCAACGATGCCTGTGTGGGCGGCAATGCCATTGAAGTCACAACGGTAACAGGCGGTCGTGACCCTGCAATAACAGACTTTGCAGGAGCATCCTATACCATTATTTTATCGACCACAGAAGGTTCAACAACACCCGCTGTGGACGAAAACGGCACTCCATTGAGTTTGATAACTTCCAATCCTACTGACGATTTTCCTTTTGTCTTTGATGATTTGGTGAGTGGAACAGATTATTATATTGTAGTGACAGACGGAAGAAGTGATGACAATGGAGCATGTACCTTTTCGGTTGGCCCAATTGAATTATCAGAACCATTGGATTTGCAAGTCACACCCAATACCTGTGACACCTTCAATTCGGTCAGTGCCGAAATTGTAGGCGGTACTTCAACAAATGATTTTTACATTTATACACAAGGTGCAGCTTTGCAGGGTGCACCCAATCCACCAGATGCAGTGTACAACCCAACGGCTGCCGCCAATGGAGCAGTCAAGGATACAGATGGCAATGATTTGGCAATTACAGGAGTGGCAGAAGCCGATTTTGTGAATGTTCCTTCAGGGCTTTACACACTCTATGCAATTGATGGCGATGGCTGTCAAGTAGCTTCCGAAGATATTGAAGTCTATGCCCCTTTTGATATCGTGTTTGACGGAGATCCTTGTGCTTCCTTCAATGAAATCAACATCACTGAAGTATCGGGTGGACAAGACCCCTCAGAAGGTTTCTCAAATGCAGCTTATACTGTCTTTTTATCTACCGACCCTGCCCCAAATGCCACCAACAATGTAACGAGTAATGAAGGTACTTTATCGGGAGCAGGCACTTTCACAGGTGTAGCTGCAGGTTCTTATTTCGTGATTTTGGAAGACGATAGAGGATGTCAATATTCAGAAAGTATCTCAACAGAAGAAGCTGCAATAATGACCGCCGCAGATGCGGATTGCAGCATGATAGCAGGAACGGCTCAAGCAATGATGGAAGGAGCAGTAGGCAATACATGGACTTTTTACTTATACACACAAGGTGGAGCTTTCGATACCAACGACCCCGAAAGTGAAACAAATGGTTGGATTGAAACTGAAAATGGAACAGACTTAGGAGCTGATGTAGTGGGCAATTTCAGTGGCATTGCAATAGGAGCATACACGATTTATGCTTTGGATGCAAATGGTTGTGAGCCAGAAGCACCCGTAAATGTCGAAATTTACGAAGACTTCGTATTAGACATTACGGTAGAAGATTGTGGCACAGGTGAGATAGTCGTCAATGCAGTTAGTGGAGGGAAAGATCCTGCCATTTTTGCAGGAGCAACTTATGAGATTTTCCTATCTACCGAACCCGCACCTAATGGCGTGTTGAATATTTTCCCCAATGAATTTACTTTAGCAGGTACAGGTACTTTTACAGGTGTTGAAGAAGGAACTAATTATGTGGTTGTGGAAGATGAAAATGGTTGTCAATTCAGCGTGGAATATACCATGAATGAATTGACAACCATTACTAAACAAAGCAGTGATTGTACAATAGGGGAAGTTATTGTGAAAACAAATGGAGGGACTCCTGATTGGAACTTTTATATCTATTCGGTAGATGGTACTTTTGATCCAGATAATCCTGAAAATACTGACAATGGATGGATAGCAAGCGACTTGGGTGATGGTACTGACGAAGATGATTTGGGAGAATTTATAGGTTTAGATACAGGAGATTATCTAGTTTATGGAGTTGACCAAAACGGTTGTCAGCAATCTATAGAGATCACTATTTTTGACGAAATAATTGTTACTGAAATCACCGAACCTTGTGATTACGGAAGTATTTCAGTTGTAGCAAACGGGGGTAGTCTCACTGTGTTTTCTTATACTTTGGTCAATAGTTCTTTTGAAGTTATAGAAACAAATAATACAGGAGAATTTACTAATTTAGATGCAGGGAATTACTCTGTTTCTGTTACCAATTTTGATGGCTGCTTGGCAAACATCAATGGCTTGACCGTTAATACCGCAGCACTTGCTCTGACCGAAAATTCCAACTGCGAAGACGGCTTTACGGCAACAGGCGGCGCACCAGGATATACTTACAGCCTTTTCTCGATTCCCGACAATGATTTGGTAGCTGAAAATACTACGGGGCTGTTTCCCGATGTCGAAATAGACAACTATACTTTGGTCGTGACAGACGACAACGATTGTACGCTTTCGCAAGTAGTGAACTGTACTTTTGACCCTTGTGATTTGGCTGCAACAGCAAGTACCGAATGTGTCGATTTAGACAACTTCAATGTGGTTGTTGCGCTTACAGGTACGAGTACTTACAGTTTAGACGATGGCGTAAACGATGCTTTGACAGGACAAACTGAAGGCACGATTACCTTGGGAGCTTTGGCAAATGGAAATTACAGTGTGACAATTACGGATGAAGTAAACGACTGTGACGACATTGTTTTGACGGGTTCAGAAGATTGCTTCAATTGTGAATTGGAAGTGACGACAGAAGCCAATTGTATTGATAACAATGGCTACAATTTGAGCGTCACGATTGCAGGAAATGGAAACTATACAGTAAGTGATGATAGCCAAACCTTGCTGACCAATCAAGGGGCAGCCACGGTTGTTTTGGATACTTTACTCACGCCCGACACCAATTATACTTTCTACGTAACCAACACGACAGATGCAACTTGTAGCGATACGATTACGGTCAATAATCCTTGTGAGGTTTGTGATTTGGAAATTGAAGCTTTGAATACAAA
>JBMYXW010000054.1:0-10326 GCA_049608825.1 Chitinophagales bacterium | reverse complement strand
TTTCATCGAATGAATTTTAGTTTTGTATTAGGCAAATTAAAACATAACCTGTTCGCTTACAAAGTACTGCTTGAATTTGTAGTTGAGTTTTTAATTTGAATTTGCCTAAGGTTTCGCAAAGACATGCTAAGGATGAATAATAGATACATGCCAACTGTCAAGTTCATTTAAAATTCTGCATTCAAAATTCAAAATTTCCTATCTTTGCGGCTTGCCTAAAACAATCTAATCCTTAATAACAAAAATAAAACCTAATATGCTGGGACAGTTGCAAGACAATCGCTTGAAACTCAAGAGGATTTTTATTGAATCAAATTTACCCAAAGACTTACAACCACTCAAAGAATTGGCACAAAACCTTTGGTGGTCGTGGAATAAAGAAGCCATTGAGCTATTTGAGTACATTGCAGGAGATCAATGGGAAGCCATTAGATACAATCCTGTAGAACTACTTCAAAGCGTTGGAGCCAATCAAGCAAAAAAACTTTTGGCAGATGAGGCTTTTATGACCAAACTCCAAAAAGTAGCCGCACAGTTTGAGGCATATATGCAGCAAAAGCCTGCCGAAGATGCACCAAAGATTGGTTACTTCTGTATGGAATATGGTTTGCACACTTCCATGCGCTTGTATTCAGGTGGTTTGGGAGTTTTGGCAGGAGATTTCTTGAAGGAAGCAAGTGATATGAATGTGGATATGTCCGCAGTTGGTTTGCTTTACCGCTATGGTTATTTTCAACAAGAACTTTCGCTCTATGGCGACCAATCCGATAAATATCCTCCTCAAAAATTTACTCAATTACCCGTTCAACCCGTCAAAAATGACAAAGATGAATGGGTCAAAGTCAAAATCGAACTACCAGGTCGTTTGGTATTTGCCAAAGTCTGGGAGTTGAATGTAGGGCGTATCAAATTGTATTTGTTGGATACCGATGTTGACGAAAACAGCTGGGAAGATCGAAGTTTAACCCATCGTTTGTATGGCGGAGACAACGAACACCGTTTAAAACAAGAAATATTGTTGGGCATTGGAGGGGTAAAAGCATTGAGGGCAATAAATATCGAACCCCATGTTTACCACTGCAATGAAGGTCATGCTGCCTTTTTAGGCTTGGAAAGACTGCAAAACTTGATTTCAGAACATGAACTGAGCTTTGAAGAAGCCATTGAAGTAGTTCGTTCTTCGGCTTTGTTTACGACTCATACACCTGTTCCAGCAGGTCATGATTATTTCCACGAAGGGTTGATGCGGAACTATTTGTACGATTATGCTCAACGATTGAACATTACTTGGGAGCAATTAATGGCATTGGGCAAGAAAAATCCAGATGACATCCACGAATTATTCTCTATGAGTAATTTAGCAGTGCGTCTTTCGCAAGAAGTAAATGGTGTGAGCAAATTGCATGGCACAGTTTCTCAAAAAATGTTCAATGTTTTGTATCCTGCCTTCAATTACGAAGAACTCCACATCGGCTATGTCACCAACAGTGTACACTATCCCACTTGGATTGCAAATGAATGGTCTGACTTGCACAAAAAACTAACCTACAATCAACTGGTGCAAGACCAATCGAACAAAGACCATTGGAGAAAAATAGATGATGTTCCTTCGGAGCAAATCATGGGAATTCGCCGCACATTGAAGCGAAAATTGCTCAATTATATCAAAACCAAACTCCAAACGGATTTGATGCGACAAGGCAACAATCCACGTACTATTTTTGAAGTCTTGAATGGCATCAATGAAAATGCTTTGATATTTGGTTTTGCTCGACGATTTGCGACCTATAAACGAGCGCACCTTCTTTTCTCCAATTTAGACCGCTTGGCAAAAATTGTAAACAATGTGACTCAGCCTGTTTTGTTTGTCTTTTCGGGTAAGGCACACCCTGCAGACAAAGGCGGGCAGGGCTTGATTAAACACATTGTTGAAGTATCAAAAGACCCCAGATTTGCAGGTAAAATTCTCTTTTTGGAAAACTACCAGATGGAATCTGCCAAATTGTTGGTGCAAGGCGTAGATGTTTGGTTGAATACGCCTACTCGCCCCAAAGAGGCTTCTGGTACAAGTGGTATGAAGGCTGCAATGAATGGAGTGATGAATTTCAGTGTATTGGATGGTTGGTGGGCTGAAGGCTACCGCTCTGATGCAGGTTGGGCATTGACGGATAAGCGAACCTATCAAAACCAAGACCTCCAAAACGAATTGGATGCTGAGACGATTTACAATGTTCTCGAAACCGAAATCATCCCAACCTATTTCGATACCGACGAAAGAGGTATTTCGGAGCAATGGGTAGGGTATATCCGAAAAATTATTGGAGAAGTTGCTCCTGATTTCACCATGAAACGCATGATGGATCATTACTTTGAGCGATTCTACAACAAACTCTACACCAGAGGGAGACAGTTGAAGGCAGACAATTTTGCGAAAGCAAAAGAAATGACTGTATGGAAACAAAACATCCGCAATGTTTGGCAACAATTGGAAGTTATTTCGATGGATGTTTATGACACAGACAATCATTCTCTTCCATTGGGAGAGAACTTCAATGCCTCTATCAGTTTCCAATTAAATGGATTGCAGGTAGATGATTTTGAAGTAGAAGTAGTATTTTTCAAACGAGAAGATGAAGACGGTCTCAAATTGATTCACGCTCGAACTTTGGATTTGATAGCCCAAAAAGACAATTATGCTTCTTTCCAATGCGAAATAGAAGCAACCGAAGCAGGCGTTTATGAGTATGGATTCCGCATCGTTCCCAAACATCCGCTTTTGCCTCACAAACAAGATTTGGAGCTGGTAAAATGGCTGTAGATTGCATCTTTAGTATGCTGTTTCAGAAATAAATTAAGGTTTTGAGGTGACATCTTGTAGTGAAACGAAAAGGTGTAATCTCAAAGCTGAGAATAAGGCGTCCCCTTCTCCGTTCTTCCGAAGATTACACCTTATTGTCTAAAGAAATTTCTGTTACCGTGTATTTAGGAATGAAGACTTTTGTAGCTTATTTATTAAAGGATGTTGATTTTCATTACGATGGAAAAATATAAAAGAAAAGAGTCTCAACAACAGAAACGTTTTTTAGTGTTGAGGCTCTTTTCTTCCATTTACATTCTCGTTTTGCGGCTACAAAATATTTCTGAAAAACCAATAGAAAATTTTTCAAAAGCTTTTTGCTTCTCATCAACAATAAAACAAACATGGCAGACCTAAAAGAAGATAAAATAGTTCGTTCGACAGAAATCAAAGTACAAATTCATCTCAATGAGCAGAAAATGCCCGTCTCAATGGATTGGGATGCAACAGATAGTCCAGTCAAAGGCGCAAAACCCTGCAAAGCTGCAATGGTAGCACTTTGGGATGGTGATGCAAAAATCACCCAACGACTCGACCTTTGGACGAAAGAAATGCAGGTCGATGAAATGCAATACTTTTTCTTTCAGACCTTTATGACAATGGCAGATACTTTTCACCGTGCGACCAACAACAAGGAAGCCAGTATGGACATCCGCAATTTCGGGCAGGAATTTGCTAAAAAACTGGGTTTGTTCGATAAAAACAAGAACTCCTAGATATAAAAGAACTGCTCGGATGGTGATGGATAGCCTTGAACAAGAAAAATAATAGAAAGGAAGCGTACTTGATATCTTTCTGTTGACTAAAAGCATTGATAACCAAGCAATATAACAATTCAACAATAGAGCCATTCAGCACTAGAAAAGTTCTTTTAAATCTAGTAGTTCCTGTTCAAAAAATACACACACAGCTATGAAAATCAAACCCTTATTTTTTTCACTCCTGTTATTCTGTACCTTTTTTAGCTGCAAACAAAACTCCGACCCCAAAGCCGAACGACTCCAAAATACGGTCAAATTTCAAGGCAAAACGATGGGAACATTCTATTCCATCATTTATATAGATGCCCAAAAACAAAATCACCAAGCTTCAATAGATTCTCTTTTTGAAGCCTTTGATTTTTCGGCATCGACCTACAATCCCAAATCGGTTATCTCTCGTTTCAATCAAAACAAAAATCAAGATACCATTGAAGTAGATGCGACTTTTGCAGCTATTTTTGAACAAGCAAAGGAAATTTATCAACAAACCAATGGTTACTTCAATCCTACGGTGATGCCTTTGGTGAACTACTGGGGTTTTGGTCCCAACAAAACAAAACCTGATTTGGATAGTACGAGAGTGGATTCATTGAAGCAATTGGTCAATTTTGAGGCTTTGAGTATTTTCAAAAAGGAAAAAAAACATTTTGTAGTGCGGCAACAAAAAGGCATTGAACTAGATTTCAATGCTATAGCGAAAGGTTATGGTGTGGATTTGGTAGGTGATTTTTTGACAGCAAAAGGCTTGACCGATTATTTTGTGGAAGTGGGTGGTGAAGTGGTCGCAAGGGGCAAAAATTCTCGTGGTGAATGGTGGACTGTTGGCATCAACAAACCTGTCGAAAATGCAGCTTCAAGAGAAATTGAAGAGGTGATTCAATTGGAAAATCAAGCCATTGCGACTTCGGGCAATTACCTTCAATTTTACGAAAAAGATGGACAAAAATTTGTGCATACCATCAGCCCTCAAACAGGTTATACTGTTCCTTCCAGCTTGTTGAGTGCGAGCATCATTGCCAAAGATTGCAGTACTGCAGATGCAATCGCTACGGCATGTATGGTGATGGGATTTGAGGCTGCTAAGGGGTTTATTGAAGGGCAAAAGGATTTGAAGGCTTTATTGATTTATAGCAATGAAAGAGGAGAAATGAGTGATTTATTGATTGGTTATGAGGCAAACTAAAATATTAAATTAGTGATTCAGAAAACCTAAGCGATTCGCTTACAAAGTATTGCTTGAATTTGTGTTTGAGTTTTTAATTTGAATTTGCCTAACACTCCTCTTTTGTCTTAACTCAAACATTTCCATTATGAACCAACAGCCAATCCTTCCCCACCCATTCTTAGAAATGCCTGCCTTGCTTCCATTTCTTCCGATGCTGTATGTCGCATGGGCAGATGCCGTATTGACTCCCTCCGAAATAGAGTTAATACGCAATCAAATAGAATCACAAACATGGTTGGAAGCACCGAGCAAAGCCGTTTTGAAGCGGTGGTTGAATCCTGCCCAACCACCTTCGCCTAGAGAATTGAAGGAATGGCTCAATATCATCAAAGCAGCAGCCCCAAATATTCATCCTCAATCCAAACAAACACTCGCCAATTTTGGAATAGACATCGCTCGATTGAATGGTTTTGAAGATCAAGTACCCGTCTGCAAAGACTCCAAAGCCAATCTTGCTTTGTGTCAAATAGAAGAAGCTTTGGGGGTGGTCAGTAAGGAAGCCTTTGACGAAATGATGGCAGTCCCTGCCCAAAGACCAGACAGCGATAAACCCACAGAATCGGCAAGTGCTTCTTTTAGCATTGCATTACTCCAAAAATTATTGGATGGCGATTACCACAAACTTCGAGCAAAAGCCAGAACGATACTGAATGACCCTGCTCTTCAATTGAGTTTGGAAACCAACAAGGATGTTTTCAGAAAGCAGGTTCTAAACTGGACCAAATTATTGGCAAATCAAGGTTGGGGCGCATTGGGCTATCCCACAAAATATGGAGGCAAAGATGATATTGAAAAATATTTTGCAGTCTTCGAGATGATTGGCTATCACGATTTGAGTCTTGCCATCAAATTTGGTGTGCAATTTGGGCTTTGGGGCGGAAGCGTCCAGTGGTTGGGAACGAAATACCACCACAAATGGCTGTTGAAAAAAATCGGCACTTTGGAAATTCCTGGCTGCTTTGCGATGACCGAAAATGGTCATGGCTCCAATGTCAAAGACATCGAAACCACTGCCACTTACGATGCCAAAACACAAGAATTTGTTATCCATACCACTACGCCCAATGCCTACAAAACTTACATCGGCAATGCAGCTGTGGATGGGCAAATGGCAACGGTTTTTGCACAACTCGAAACAAAGGGCGAAAGATATGGCGTTCATGCTCTGGTTGTTCCAATTCGAGACAAAAACGGCAATTTGGCCAAAGGCGTACACATTGAAGACAATGGATTGAAGTTGGGCTTAAATGGCGTGGACAACGGCAAAATTTGGTTTGACCACGTTAGAGTGCCTCGTCAAAACCTTTTGAATCGCTTTGCAGATGTAGCAGAAGATGGCACTTACAGCAGCGAAATTGCGAGTGAATCCAGGCGTTTTTTTACCATGCTCGGCACACTCGTTGGCGGTCGAATTGGTGTACCCAAAGCGGGTTTGAGTGCTGCAAAAACTGCGCTGACCATTGCCATCCGATATGCCCTAAAGAGGCGACAATTTGGGGCGGCAAATGAAACCGAAACTTTGCTGTTGGATTACCACACACATCAACGCCGATTGATGCCTTTGCTCGCCGACAGTTATGCCTACACTTTTGCGCTGCAATACCTAACTCAACGTTTTGTGAACCGAACAGAAGAGGATACAAGAGAGATTGAAGCATTGGCGGCTGGTATGAAGTCTATAGTGACTTGGAACACAACGGCAACCATTCAGGAATGTCGAGAAGCCTGTGGAGGGCAAGGGTATATTGCTGAAAACCGCTTTGCAGCCTTGAAGGCAGATTCCGATATTTTCACTACTTTTGAAGGCGACAATACGGTGTTGCTGCAATTGGTGGCAAAAGGGCGTTTGTCCGAATTCAAACAACAGTTTCACGATATGAACTGGTTTTCATTGGTCAAATATTTCACCTCCAATGCGATTGCTGATTATATAGGTTTCAGCCCCATGACGACCCGCAAAACCGACTCTGAACACCTCCGCAATCCCGATTTTCATCTCAATGCGTTCTGCTTTAGAGAAGAAGATTTGGTGCGTTCGGTGGCTCAACGATTGAAGCACCGAATCGACAACAAAATGAACTCTTATGAGGCCTTTATCGAATGTCAAACACATTTGATTGCGATGGCAAAAGCCTATATTGAACGAGTGATTTTGGAGCAATTCATCAAAAAAGTGTATGCCTGCAATGATACACCTACTCGTGAGGCTCTCAAACAATTGTGTCAATTATTTGCACTACAAACGATTGAAAAAAATAGTGCTTGGTATTTGGAACAAGGATATATTGAAGGTAATAAATCTAAGGCAATTCGTAGAGAAGTAGATGCTTTGTGTTTGGAGGTTCGAGACAATGCGATGGACTTTGTTGAGGCATTTGGGGTTCCTGAACAGAGTTTAGGAGAATTGTAAAGGATTGAAACCTCGTATGTCTGCAAACAAAAAGAAAGTTAGTACAAAAATCCTAATTTATTTTCTCTATTGAAGAAATGGTTCTATTTTTACCCAAATGAAACAATAAAATTCTTCAATGATGAACAATAGACTTCCTTTTGAAGACCGTCTTTCTTTACCGATGGTCGCTGCTCCCATGTTTTTGATTTCTGGCCCTAAGTTGGTGACCTCCTGCTGCAAAAATGGCGTAGTAGGTACTTTTCCCGCACTAAATCAGCGAAGTACCGAAGGTTTTGAGCAGTGGCTCATTGAAATAAAAGAAGATTTGGATAAGTATGAACAAAAAACAGGCAAAAAAGCAGCTCCTTATGGAGTCAATTTGATTGTACATCACTCCAATCCTCGTTTGCAGGCAGATTTGGAAATTTGTGTAAAACATGAAGTTCCCATCATCATTACCTCTTTGGGTGCAGTAACCGAATTGGTTGATGCAGTGCATGGCTATGGTGGTTTGGTCTTCCATGATGTGATTATGAAACGTCATGCTCGAAAGGCAGCCGCAGCAGGTGTAGATGGTTTGATTTTGGTCAGTGCAGGTGCAGGTGGTCATGCAGGTTTGTTGAATCCCATGCCTTTCATCTCAGAGATTCGCAGTTTTTTTGAAGGAGTTATTTTGCTATCGGGCTGTATAAGTAATGGTCGAGATGTGGCTTCTGCTATGCAAATGGGCGCAGATTTGGCATATTTGGGTACTCGATTTATCAATACTGCCGAAAGTCGAGCAGACGAAGATTACCGTCAAATGATCATCGACAGTGGTACGGCAGACATCGTTTATACGGCGGCTGTTTCGGGAGTAAATGCCAATTTTTTGCGTCCGAGTTTGGAGGCAATGGGTATTACTAAAGAGTTTTGGAGCAAAAAGGCAAAGATTGATTTTGGCTCTGAATTGGATGCTGCAAAAGCGGAGGCAAAGGCTTGGAAAACAATCTGGTCGGCTGGTCAAGGCGTGACAACGATTCACGACAACCCTTCTGTGGGTGATTTGGTGTCGAGAATGAAATCAGAATTTCGAGCAGCTATTAAAGCACAGGTGAAATTGTTGGAGCAATATGGATAATCATCGTGTAAACATTCTGTAAACCAATGTTTACAACAAAACTACATTATTTCCATTCTTTTGTTATTTTTGCCACCAATAAAGCACCTTCAAAACAAAAGAATAAGAAAACATGAACCAATCCGTACACAACAAACTCGTATCTTTCATCTGGTCAATTGCAGACGACTGTTTGCGAGATGTCTATGTCAGAGGAAAATACAGAGATGTCATACTGCCAATGGTCGTTTTGAGGCGATTGGATGCTCTGCTCGAACCCACCAAAGATGCGGTGATGGAAGAATTGGCGTTCCAAAAAAACGAAATGGAATTTACCGAATGGGATGCCACAGGATTGAAGGCGGCAAGCGGATATGTGTTCTACAACACAAGCGAATGGACACTCCAAAGGCTACACGACACCGCCACCAATAGCCAACAAATCTTGCAAACCAACTTTGAAGACTACCTCAAAGGATTCAGTCCCAATGTCAAAGAAATCATTGACAAATTCAAGCTCCAAAGCCAAGTCAAACACATGGCAAACAAGGATGTGTTGTTGAATGTATTGGAGAAATTCACCTCTACACACATCAACCTCACCCCCTTTGAAAAAGAAGACCCCGAAGGTAGAAAACTACCTGCCCTTTCCAATTTGGGCATGGGCTATGTCTTTGAAGAACTGATACGCAAATTCAACGAAGAAAACAACGAGGAAGCGGGCGAACACTTCACCCCAAGAGAAGTCATTGACCTAATGACCCACATCATTTTTGAGCCAGTCAAAGACAATTTGCCGCCTGTCATGACCATTTATGACCCCGCTTGTGGTTCGGGAGGAATGCTCACCGAATCCCAAAACTTTGTGAAGGACGAAGAAGGCACGATTCGAGCCACAGGAGATGTCTATTTGTATGGCAAGGAAATCAACGATGAAACCTACGCCATCTGCAAATCCGACATGATGATAAAAGGCAACAGCCCCGAAAACATCCGTGTCGGTTCTACGCTTTCTACCGATGAATTTTCGGGTTATGCGTTCGACTTCATGCTCTCCAATCCGCCCTATGGCAAATCTTGGAGTACCGAATTGAAGTACATCAAAGACGGCAAAGACATCATAGACCCCCGCTTCATTGTCTCCCTCCAAGACTATTGGGGCAATGCCCAAGAAGAAGATGCCACGCCCCGTTCTTCCGATGGTCAGTTGCTCTTTTTGATGGAAATGGTCAGCAAAATGAAGTCTTTGAGCCAAAGCCCACAGGGTTCTCGCATCGCTTCGGTACACAATGGTTCGAGCCTGTTTACAGGAGATGCAGGAGGCGGAGAAAGCAATATCAGGCGGTATTTGATAGAAAACGACCTGCTCGACAGCATCATCCAAATGCCCAACAACCTGTTTTACAACACAGGCATTACCACCTATATTTGGATAGTCAGCAACCACAAGTCCGACCATCGAAAAGGCAAAGTGCTGCTCATTGATGCTTCTCAATGCTATGCCAAATTGCGGAAAAATCTCGGCAACAAAAACTGCGAATTTACCCCCGACCACATCCAAGAAATCCTAAACGCCTACACTGCTTTTCAGAATGTTGAAAGGCAAGGCGAAGACGGTTTGGCGGCAAAGGTATTTGACAATGCCGATTTTGGCTACTTCAAGGTGAGCATCGACCGCCCCCAACGCCTCAAAGCCCAATTCACCGCAGAACGCATCGCCGAACTTCGCTACGACAAATACCTCCGTGAACCGATGGAATACGCCTACAACACTTTTGGTGAAAAGGTCTATACAGAACTCAAATCCATCGAAAAAGAACTCCTCCAATGGTGTGAGCAAAACGACTTGGAACTCAATTCCAAAAAACGCTCCATCCTTACTTCCACAAAGACTTGGAAAAAACACAAAGAACTGCTCGAAATCGCTACTCAACTACTGCAATCCGTTGGCACAGACGAATACAGCGACTTCAATGTGTTTGCCGACTTGGT
>JBMYXW010000053.1:8045-10333 GCA_049608825.1 Chitinophagales bacterium | reverse complement strand
TACCGTTTGTTCTTCGTCCTATGTGAATTTTTACAGGAACATAGACTTTTGAGTTTTTGCTCAAAAGCCTATGTTGTTTTGCTTGCTTCAATTGTTTTTTGTACTGTTGAAATTGAAGCGAGTTGGGAGTAGCACCACATGAATTAGCTTGTGCAAACAAGTAAAAGGGGCTTATTAGCAACCAAAAAAAGAATAAGTATCTGACTTGCATAATGTATTTTTGTGTTCAAAAATAACATTTTCAATTGATAATTTTTTGAAAGACATATATATAACACTGATTTAATCAAAAAATGATACTACTGTGAATAAAAAGAACTTTTTATTCTAAAACTATCTTTCGACTCACTAAAACTCCATCGTAATGGTGGCGAACTTCATTGAAGGCTATCGTGAAAAACTGCCCTTCCAAGCTCGTGAAAATGCCTATTGCTTCAATAAGGCTGCTTATTGTTATGCTATTGAAGAATACGATGAGGTACTACAATTGCTTTTGACAGTCGAATATTCAGACATCCGTATTTATTGAAATTTACCCAAAAAGTCATTACTCCACATCAAGCTTGGGCAACCAAAGAATCCAGAAGCCGTTTGATTCAAATTGTAGCGGACAATAGGAGGCTTTCTTCGTTTTTGTTTATCTTTGAAATACTGTTTTCCTTTCAAACCTATGAAAAACTATGACCAAATACTTACTCATTTTAATCCTCTTTTATATGAATACTGAATTACCTGCTCAAAACGATTCGCTCCTTCCCTACCACCAGATTCCCGATTACCCCGACAAATACACTCAAGGCAATATGATGGCTCGAATGATTGATGGCTTGGGGTATCGTTATTATTGGGCATCAGAAGGTTTGCGAGTAGAAGACTTGGAATATACACCCAGTGAAGACAACCGAGATGCGGGACATACGCTCGAACACATTTATGATTTGTCCAGAACTGTATTGACGACTATCCAAAAAAAGCCAAATATTCGCCCTTTACCAGAAGAAGAAATTGACTTTGAAGAAATGCGAAAACGCACTTTGCAGAACCTCAAAGCGGCAAGTGATATTTTGAAGGGAAACAAAAAGAAGGACTTCAAAGAATCCAATGTGACTTTTCAACGAGGAGACAAATCAGCAAGTTTTCCATTTTGGAATTTAATCAACGGGCCTATTATGGATGCGATTTACCATACTGGGCAGATTGTGGCGTATCGCAGAGCTTCGGGCAATCCGCTTAGTGGGAAAGTGAATGTTTTTATGGGGAAAAATAGGGAGTAAGGGCAGAATTTGAAAGGTTTCCTATTTTTAAATTCAAGATACAAATGTAGTTATGTGTATTTTTGAAGAAGAAGGAATAGTTTTTAAGCGAGTCATTCAAAATTGAAGGAAAATTATCCAAATAATACAAGTCCCCAATCTATGAAAATCTTCTATATTCATCACCCTCATCAACTCAATGAAAGGGCTTTCGACACCTATCTTCACAAACTTCCTTTACTTATTCAACAAAAAATTCGGAGATATCGAAAATGGAAAGACCAGCAAGCAGGATTGTGGGGAAAATTATTGTTGATGAGAGGCTTAGAAGAAATGGGTTATAAGAGAAGTCTCATCCACCATCTTCAATACACCAGCTATCAGCGCCCTTACTTTCCCCAAAATTCAGGCATTCATTTGGACTTCAATATCACTCACTCTGGCTTTGTAGTGGCGTGTGTACTCAGCAAAAAACAACGCATTGGTATTGATGTAGAACACATCCGCTCCATAGAAATCCATCATTTCACACAGCAGTTTTCCCAAGAAGAATTGCGACAAATGTACGATGCTGAAAATATCGAAAGAGCGTTCTTTGAACGTTGGTGTCAGAAGGAAGCAATCATCAAGGTAGATGGTCGGGGATTGAGCATTCCTCTACCCGATGTAAAAATCGAAGGTTTGACTGCTAAAGTTGGCAACCAAACCTTTTATCTAAAACCATTGGATTTGGTAGAAGGATATATGAGTTATTTGGCTTCTAATGAACCGATTGGAGAAATTGAGGTACAAAAAATGGAGATTATGAACTTAATGTTTTAGTTTGTATTACTTCCATCATTCCTCCTTTTTTTTCGCCACAATTGCCTCCGAAAACCACAAAAATTCTGCTGCAAAATCCACAAAACATTTCTCCATATCTTCTTCAACAGGCAATCCATTTGCATCAAAAGCCACATCCACAAAAGGCACAATCAACTTCAATGGCATCGCATATCCTCCAACCGAAAGCACCAACTGCTGCATAGAAATTGA
>JBMYXW010000053.1:0-8035 GCA_049608825.1 Chitinophagales bacterium | reverse complement strand
ACCCCGCCATGCCCTGCGGCCAATGCCGCCGGAGCGCTCGCGCCCGTTGCGGCGGCTGCCACTCCAATAGGTTTTCGGTAAAATTCTACCCAAAAGTAATCCAACATGTTTTTGAGTGCGCCCGTGCAAGTTCCATGGTATTCTGGTGACACCCAAACCATTGCATCTGCTTCATGTAGTAGTTGCTGCAATTCGGTTATGCCCTGTGGTAAAGTTTTGAGATTGCCAAACGTTTCGACCATAATGGGAAGTGGGTAGGTCATCAAATCAATCAAATGAACTTCAATATCTGTTTCTTTCTTCAATTTTGCAGTCAAATATTCTGCAACACGATGGGTTTCACGTCCTATCCTCACACTTCCCGAAATCACGACAATCTTCATATCTTTTAAATTCAAATTGATGGTTAATTATTTTTATCTTGGCGTATGAAAACACCTCAAATATCTCGTTTTGCCTTGTCTTACGGTCTATTGACTACTGTTCATATTGTAGCCAGTAGCTTTGAAATAGCAAGTTTGGCTTATATTACCAAGCCCTTATTGATGCTTTTTTTGGCACTGTTTTTTTACCGCAATGCGCCCAAACCTTTAACTCAATTGAGCAAAGTTACACTTTATGCCCTGTTCTTTTCGTGGTTGGGGGATGTCTTGTTGATGTTTCAAAACCATCAAGCTATCTATTTCATGTTGGGCTTGGTCAGTTTTCTGATTGCACACCTTTGCTATATATTTGCTTTTACCAAAACTCCGAAGCCTTCAAAAGGTTCAATAAAAATAGTGGCAGCCGCAAGTTTTGTTTACCTTCTGGTTGGTATGGGGTCTATCAATTTTCTCAAAGACGGATTGGGCGATATGTTGATTCCTGTGATTGTGTATTCGTTAACCATTATTGGGATGAACGTTATGGCAGTTAGTCGTTACAAGAAAGTATCTAATTCGAGTTTTTGGTGGGTAATGATTGGAGCAATTTCTTTTTTGATTTCAGACTCCTTGATTGCCGTCAATAAATTCTATACTCCAATCCCTGCTCCAAGTTTTTGGATTATGTCGACTTATTGTTTGGGGCAGTTTTTGATTGTGATTGGGATTTTGAAGCAATTTATATACGCAGAATGACTTTTAAATTAGGTTGATTTTCGTTATAATCAAGAATCTTTAACACAAAATCTCAAAAGTCTCACCATCATATAAATACAAACCGATATGTGGAAAGAACAAAACAACAAACTCGTCCGAGAATTTCAATTCGATAATTTCATCACCGCCTTTGCTTTTTTGACCAAAGTAGCCATCTTAGCCGAAAAACAGAACCACCATCCCGAAATCTACAATGTTTATGGTTTAATTTATTTTTTTTCAAAAAAATAAAATGAATAATTATGAAACAGATTAAATGAATTACTCGAAAATTTACTTTTGACCACCAAGAAAACATTTTTCCTTCAATCATAGAACGATTGGAAGGAACTCCCATTCAGCTGCAACACAAAATCAAAAGTATTCCTATTGAGATTCAAGAAAAATGCCTTGGAAATACTTGGTCTATCAAAGAAAATATTGGTCATTTGATAGATTTATTCAAAATTCAACATTTATTCATTCAGCATTGCTTTGAGTTTACCAAATTCTCCTTTATTTTTCCAAACCAAAAATTCGATTTCCAAATATGCAGCTTTCAAACCCCAATCCCGAAGTATCAGAACAAGATATCCAATCCCTCATCTCCAAACTCACCCTCAAAGAAAAAGCCATGCTTTGTTCTGGTTTAGACAATTGGCACACAAAACCCATCGAACGTCTCAATATCCCTTCCATTATGATGACCGATGGACCACATGGTTTGCGGCGAGAAAAAGGGGAGGGGTTTGGTAATAGCGAGAAGGCCACTTGTTTTCCGACAGCCGTAGCTTTGGCTTCAACTTGGAACACCGACTTGATAGAGGAAGTAGGAGCTGCTATCGGCAAAGAATGTCAAGCACAAGGTGTTCAAATCCTATTGGGACCAGGCGCAAATATCAAACGTTCTCCCCTGAATGGACGCAACTTTGAATACTATTCAGAAGACCCAATTTTGTCGGGGAAAATTGCGGCTGCTTTTATCAAGGGTGTACAAAGTCAAGGTGTTGGAACTTCATTGAAGCACTTTGCAGTGAACAATCAAGAGTTTGAGCGCATGAGTATCAATGTAAAAGTCAGCGAACGGGCATTGAGAGAAATTTATTTGAGGGGTTTTGAAATTGCAGTCAAAGAAGCGCAGCCAACGACTTTGATGTGTGCGTACAACCGGATTAATGGAATTTTTGCAGCCGAACATCGCTATTTACTACACGAAATATTGAAGAAAGAATGGGGTTTTAAAGGTTTTGTAGTGTCGGATTGGGGAGCTGTTCACGATAGGGTAGAGGGCATCAAAGCTGGGCTGCAATTGGAAATGCCAGGAAATGCAGGTATCAATGATGTCAAAATTATTGAAGCTGTTCGGAATGGAACATTGGAGGAAAAAAGACTGGACGAAGTGGTGGCTGATTTATTGGGAATTATTTTAAAATTAGCAGCACAGAGAAAAACCGATGCTACTTTTGATGCCAAAGAACACCACGAACTAGCTCGAAAAACGGCAGCAGAGGGTATTGTTTTGTTGAAGAATGAGGGCGGTATTTTACCACTTTCTAAAAAATGCTTCAAAAGCATTGCAGTGATTGGTGACTTTGCAGAAAATCCACGTTTTCAAGGAGGTGGAAGCTCACGAGTGAATCCTACACAGCTCGATATTCCCTTCAATGAACTTTATCAAAACCTCAAAATAGGTATGAGTCTCAGTTTCTCTAATGGCTATCCGAATGAAGATGTCATGGACGAACAACTCATCCAAGATGCCGTAAAGACAGCCCAATATGCAGACATTGCCATCGTTTTTGCGGGACTCCCCAACAGCTACGAAACGGAAGGCGCTGACCGCCAACACCTCCAAATGCCACCCAATCACAACCGTCTCATCCAAGCCGTTGCAGCCGCACAAGCAAATACGATTGTCGTTTTACAAAACGGTTCGGCAATTGCCATGCCTTGGCTCAATGAGGTGAAAGGTGTGGTGGAATCTTGGCTTGGAGGACAAGCGGGAGGTAGTGCGGTTGCGGATGTGCTTTTTGGTCAGGTCAATCCTTCTGGAAAACTGACCGAGACTTTTCCGCAAAGATTGGAGGATACGCCTGCTTTTCTCAATTATCCTGGTGAAAACCGACAGGTGACTTATGGCGAAGGTTTGTTTGTAGGTTATCGCTACTACGACAAAAAGAAAATCACGCCCCTTTTCCCTTTTGGTTTTGGCTTGTCTTATACCGAATTTCAATATGGCGAACTAGAGTTGAGTCATACCAAAATGAGCAATACAGACACATTGGAGGTAAAATTGAATGTTGAAAACATAGGCGATTACGCTGGTCAAGAAGTAGTACAACTCTATGTCAAAGACCACGAATCGCCCCTCCAACGTCCCGAAAAAGAACTCAAAGCTTTCACAAAAGTCGCATTGGAGGTTGGTGAAACGAAAACTGTGACGTTGACCTTAAACTGGCGAGACTTTGCTTTTTACGATGACCGAAAAAAAGCATGGGCAACGGAATCGGGCAAATTTGACATCCTCATTGGCAGTTCCTCCAATGACATCCGTCTGCGTGAATCCCTTCAATTCAAGAGCACACAGGCACTCCCTCCCATGTTTGACCTTCACACCACCTTCAAGGAATTGTTGGCACATCCTAAAGCTGCGCCCAGAGTTCAGCCCATCATGGACGGATTGATGAATTTTATGTTTATGGATGCGGAATTTCCCGACGGAGAAAGCAAAGCGGATGCTTTGGCTTTTGGTCAGGCGATTGTCTTGGACTTGCCTTTGATTAAAATGGTGGGTTTTTCGAGTGGGAAATTTTCGATGGAGCTGATTGAGGGATTATTGAAGGAGGTGAATTGATTTCTATCCAACAAATCAACTCTTTGTCTTTTCTTAAAACAATATACAATCTAAAAATACAAAACCTTTCTTTGTCTATGAAGAAAGGTTTTGTATTTTTATGCCCATAAAGAAAGAAACTATGTCAAAGCAAATAGCATTTAGACAAATCATTGCCGATTTTGTCCATCGTTCCTTACCTAAAACATACAGTCGTGGATTGGTTTTACCCATTAATATCCCAAAAATCATCTCGATTATTGGAGCCAGAAGAACAGGCAAAACTTTTATCCTATTTGATTTGATTCAAAAACTTCGACAAGAAATATCTCCTGATAGACTAATTTATATCAACTTTGAAGATGATCGACTTTTCCCTCTTCAATTGACGGATTTAGATGATTTCCTACGAGCTTATTACGAATTGTACCCCTTGAATAAAAAAGAACTCGTTTATTTCTTTTTTGATGAAATACAGGAAGTTCCGAATTGGGAAAAATTTGTGAGGCGACTACTTGACAATGAAAATTGCAGAGTATATCTAACTGGTTCTTCTTCAAAACTATTGAGTCGAGAGTTGGCAACAGGCTTGAGAGGACGTACATTATCTTTTGAAGTATTCCCGCTTAGTTTCCAAGAGTTTTTATCTTTTCAAGAACTCAATTTTGACACAAATACTTCTGAGGGGCAAGCTCTTACCAAACATCATTTGCGAAATTATATTGAGCAAGGTGGTTTCCCTGAATTACTAACACTTCCTAAGCATCTCCATCAAAGAACCATTAATGAATACCTCGATTTAATGCTTTATAGGGACTTGACAGAGCGATTTGGAATCAAAAATCCAAGTTTATTGAAGTATTTGATGAAATACTTATTCACAAATATTTCCAATTGGTTAAGTACCAATAAGGCTTACAAAGATTTAAAATCACAAGGTTTTGCGGTAGGAAAAAACACTGTTTACGATTATATTTCCTATTTAGAAGAAGCCTATGCGGTTTTCAATGTCCAGAAATGGAGCCGTTCTGTAAGGCAACAAACCATGAATCCAAATAAAATTTATGCACTCGACCCAAGCTACAAATATGCCATGAGCTTGAGTAGGGACATAGGGCGAGTATTTGAGAATGTGGTCTTTTTAATATTGAGACGACAGTACAAGGAGGTTCATTACTATATGGAAAAACAAGAGGTGGACTTCGTATTACCAAATAATTCTCTTATCAATGTGGCTTATGATTTACCTGTACTTACCAAACAAAGAGAAATAAACAGTCTTTTGGAGGGAATGAATTATTTTGACCAAAAAGAATCTTTGTTGATTACTTGGGATACATTCGAGGATGTAATTATTGAAGGCAAAACCATCCAAATTCGTCCACTTTGGTGGTTTTCTGAACCAAAAACAAATCCTTTGCGTTCTCACCAATAAACAGACTGACAATATGTCATTCTATCAAAATTACGTATCTTTGCACTCCCTTGATTCAAAGGGTTTTTAATGCCTCAATACCTATCAATTTATTACTTGGTATTGAGACGGCGACGAATCAATGTGTCGCTACCCAATAAAGCATACATAAACTTCAATAAATACCATGCAGAAGCTCAATTTGCTAGCAGCAGAAATCGAAAAATTTACGAACAAACCCTTGCCTGAAGACCAACAAGGTCAAGTATTGGTGCAAGACGCACCTGTTGAAAACTTCAATGGCAAACACTATTATATAGAAAGTTATGGCTGTCAGATGAACTTCAATGACAGCGAAATCGTGGCTTCCATTCTCAAAAATGCGGGTTATGGTGCGACTCGAAACCATGAGGAAGCAGATTTAATTTTGTTGAATACCTGTTCCATTCGAGAAAAAGCAGAGAGCCGCATTCGTACCCGTTTGAAGACGCTGCGAAAGGTAAAAAAACAACGTCCTGGTGCTTTGATTGGGATATTGGGCTGTATGGCAGAGCGTTTGAAAACGAGCTTGTTGGAACAAGAACAAATGGTTGACCTTGTGGTTGGTCCTGATGCGTATCGTACTCTACCTGACTTGGTGCAAGAAGCTGTGGGTGGTCAAAAAATGGTCAATGTACTCTTATCGAGAGAAGAAACCTATGCAGATATCAGTCCTGTTCGTTTGGACTCCAATGGAGTAACTGCGTTTATTTCGATTATGCGAGGTTGCGACAATATGTGTTCGTTCTGCGTAGTACCTTTTACGAGAGGTCGTGAGCGAAGCCGAAATGCTTTTTCTATCTTGGCAGAAGCCCAAAATTTGGTCGACAATGGTTACAAAGAAGTGACACTTTTGGGGCAGAATGTGGATTCCTTCAAGTGGACAAATCCCGAAACGGAAAAGGTGGTAAACTTTGCGAACTTGTTGGAAATGGTGGCTTTGTTGAGCCCTGAATTGCGGGTTCGTTTTTCGACTTCTCATCCCAAAGACATTACAGATGAGGTCTTGCACACCATGAAAAAATACGAAAACATCTGCAATTACATTCACTTACCCGTACAAGCGGGCAGTTCTCGCATCTTGAAGAAGATGAATCGAACTTATGATAGAGATTGGTACATCAACCGTGTAGATGCGATTCGCCGAATCATTCCTACTTGTGCGATTTCTACCGACATCATCGCTGGCTTCTGCTCGGAAACGGAGGAGGAACATCAAGATACTTTGGCGATGCAAAAATATGTAAAGTACGATATGGCGTATATGTTTATGTACTCAGAACGTCCTGGCACTTTGGCGGCAAGACGCTATGAGGATGATGTTCCTTTGAAGGTGAAGAAAAGACGCTTGCAGGAAATTATCGCTTTGCAGCAAATTCATTCTTTGGAGCGCAATCAAGCAGATGTGGGTAAGGTGTTTAAGGTGTTGATTGAGAAGACTTCTAAACGCTCGGATGCAGATTTGTGTGGACGGACGGATCAGAATAAAATGGTGAATTTTCCGAGGGAGGATTATAAGGTTGGGGAGTATGTGAATGTTTTGGTGGAGAGCTGTACTGGGGCGAGTATGAAGGGGAGGGTCATCTAATAATTATATTATCAAAAAAAAAATATAAAAAATGAACCTAAGTCAAATACACGAAAATTGCCATACAATATTTAGGAACAATTTCTTTAATAAAGATGAAGAGTATTATGGCGCATCAAATGCTTGTAGGATTTACGATAAATTAACTGAAGATTCTCCTGAAAAGCAAGATTGCATTGGAGAAAACTTCAATCAATTAATTCATAGAATAAACGATGAATGGTTTACTAATTATACTCCTGGAGGCAACTTGGATTATTATTTTTTCAACTACTTTTTGCTTCTTTATTTATTTGTAGAACGAGTTGATTTAATATTTGAAGTAATTAACCCCAAAGGTAGACAATCAAAATTATTCATTGATTATCAGCAACATAATTTTAAAACACTCAGAAAGATAAATAAATGGGCAAATTTCATTAAGCATCCTAAAGAGTTTCTTTTTACGCATTGGGCAAGATATTACATTCAAGGAGAACTAAATTTTTCGATTAAGGAAGGAGATATTATAATAAATACAGACTTTATATTCAAACACTATTTTAGTGAGAGCAAACAAAGACCTGTTATTCTTGAAAACAAGAATAATGTTTTTGTTGAAGTACCTAAACTAGAGGAAATCACATTGGGCTTTTGTCAAGAAATGAATCTTTTCTTTGATTTTATATGTAACAACCAAATTATAGCAGATTTTCTAAAAAAGAAATCCACTATTGAAGAATACTTTGAATATGCTTCTGAAGAAAGGACAACAGCATAAAAATGAAAGTATTTGTACCTCCAATAAAATCACAAGGCATCAAAACCAAACTCGTTGGATGGATTTCTACAAAAGTAGAACCCGTTGAATACGAGCAATGGGTAGAACCTTTTATGGGAACAGGAGTTGTTGGGTTTAATATTCGACCTAAAAAAGCATTAATGACAGATAGTAATCCGCATTTAATCAGTTTTTATAAAGCAGTTCAAAAAAAAGAAATTACAGGTACTATTGTAAAAAATTATCTCACGAAGGAAGGGCAAAAATTATTAAAATCGGATGG
>JBMYXW010000052.1:0-10367 GCA_049608825.1 Chitinophagales bacterium | reverse complement strand
AACGACTTATCTGTGCCGAAGCTACGCTCCTATGATGTTATTTTTAAGCTATTTTTCTACAAATGGGGTCTGGGCTACGCCCTTATTTATGTGAAAATATTTATGTTCCACGGTAATAAGTAACCAGACAAAAATAGTTTAGCATTAAATATTGGGTAGCTAATTGATGTTTAGCCTATTCAAAATTCAAAATTGTACAGGTACTTAACTTCAAAGGTTCTTCACAACTTTCTATCGCTTCAAATACAGTTACCTCTTCAAGAGGAGTTGTTTCTTCTTCCAAGTAATTAAATTTAGGGCAATCACATTTTTTGAAGATAGAACAACTACTCATACCGATTGTAAACAGTAGTATAGACATCACAAGAAGGATACGTTTCATATTTGTTTGCTTTTTGGTTGTTAAGGAAAAAATCATTGGTTTGTTGGGTGAATTCGGGACATTCTTCACAACGAGATTTTTTACCTCCCGTACAACTACTTGTTAATCCCAACACTCCTACTAACGTCAAAAACAAAAAAAATCTTTTACTGTTCATCATGCTTTTTATATTCAAATTGAAGAATTAAGGTTTTTTTCACAAAAGTACAAGTTTCTTCCAGTTCATTTACTTTTGTTTCCTACAATACGATTCATTAATAGATTTAGTACCTTGAACAGTCTAAAAAACCCTTTCATACCCAAATAATTCCCTTACATCTTTTTTCATTTTATTAAACCTTGAAAATCGTATATATTTGCAGCATAAGAAAACACTTAGGCAAATTCAAAATAAAAACTCAAATACAAATTCAAACAATACTTTGTAAGTGAGTGGATTAAATTTCAGAAATGCCTAATTTAATATTTTAGTTTGCCTTAGTAACCCTATAAATTATTGAAGATATAGAAATTGCCAAAACTTAATTTTAACCTAAACCTAATTAATCAAAAACCAATTAGAGAAAATATAGAAATCGCCAAAACTTAAACTATAGAAATACAAGAAAAATAGCCCCCTTTTATTGTTTATTCTTAAAACCAATAAAGCAGTTCAGTTTCAGTTCAGTATATTAATGCCTCACAGAACTTGTGGGGCTTTTTTTATGCTTTTCACCCCTCAATTTCTTTGTTCTTATTTTTTAATATTATATAACCTCCCTCTTTATTTAGCATTAATAAACTGTTGATTACTTCTTAAAATTAAAGTTGAGTTTTGCTGTTATCTGTTCTCATCTAACAGTCTCTTTTTTAATCTTTTCTTCAAAATCGTTGTATTCACATCCAAAAAAACGCCAATTTTGTCTAAATACGTCTTGCTATGAAGAAAAAAATAAAAGCACTTATAGGAATAATTATTCCTTTGATTATATTAGATGCCTTTTTTTGAGAGAGTCTTTTGTGAACAATGTATAGAATACAGGTTTAGAGACAATTAGCCATCTACTTTTTTCGTTCCAGTTTATTAGTTTTCCTACACTTTAAATCCAATACCATGAATAAGAATCTATTACTTAGTACCCTACTTTTTGCCAGTTTACTCGGATTACACGCTCAAAACGGTAGTTCTCCCTCCGTTTGGGTTTTTGAAGGAGTCATTAACAAAACCATTCCTATCACGATGATTCTGGAAAGAGATGGTGAAGAAATTTTTGGCAATTATTATTACCACAAATACAAAAAAATCATTGGTCTTCAAGGAAATGTACGGGGGGATGGTAGTTTTGAACTATTAGAATCTATTCCTTCTGATATTTCTGGTGAAGCAGGATATGTTTTTGAAGACTGGAAACAGTCAGGAGTTTTTACAGGGCGATATGTGGGCAACAGTCGTTTGGTAGGAACTTGGCGAGATAGAATCAAGGTAGATGAAGAATTTGAAAATGGCATAGAATCTTACCCCTTTACTTTACAACGACGGAATAAAATCCAATACAGTCCCGAAGATTTGAAAAACAAATTATTGTCTTTTGACTCCAATATCGAACTGCAATTTTTCTTATTCGAACACCTCAATTTTTTGGATTGGGAAAATCTTTATTACGGAGATGACCTAATGACCTCTGCCAGTGAATTGAACAAAGAAGCCATTCAAATAGATATCCAATACAAAAACCTATTGGGAGACGAAACCGAAGAAGCAGTCGTACAAATCCAATTCGATGATTGGGTCTATTACCTTACCACCTATGCCTCAGATGGCAAACGATGGAGAAAACTACCTGGTTATGTGCATTTTGCCAAATCCGCTACTGCCGAAGAACCCTGTGCTTGGGACAAACCTGGTGATGGGTATTTTTATTTTGGCTTTGAAGAAGCACTTGCCCCTAAAGAATTTGTCCTAATTGGGCGTACTTATGGAGGATACTGTGATGGGGTGATGCGTGGCAACGAAATCAATTTTTATGTTTGGCAAATCACCCAATCGGGCATCAGAGAACTTTTTCAAGATACCGAAAACAGTTATTGGTACGAGTCACCAAGCCCTTACCCAAGTGAATTACCAGTTTACAACAATTTTGCCTTTGTAGAAGGAGATGAAGATACTTTTCCAAAACGTTTACGAAAAATAGCAAGTATTTACGAAACAGGAAGAGAAGGAGTTGGAGAAGGTTATGAAACCTATGAAGTAGTAGATGAAAAAGTAGAATATCTGAAATTGAAGAAATAAAAAAGACCATATTTCTGATTCAGAATATGGTCTTTTTGGGGCACTTTCTCACTTATTCAATATGTCTTTTTCATGGCATATAAATTTCACAATTTTAGTTCTAATGATAGTTTTCGCATTTTGCAATGCTATCGGATTGTGAATGTTCTTTCATGGCTCAAAGAGCTTACTGTCGGGAAAATAGTTTTTTAACATGGCGTACTAAAAATAAAATCTACGGGAAAGTAGTTTTTTTCATGACTCAAAGAGTTTATGGGAAAATGGTTTTTGAGATAAAAAAAGAACTCTTGATAAAATAGTTTTCATGACTTGAAGTTTCTATGGGAAACGACGCTTTAATTT
This sequence comes from Chitinophagales bacterium, assembly GCA_049608825.1. Classification (GTDB taxonomy): domain Bacteria; phylum Bacteroidota; class Bacteroidia; order Chitinophagales; family UBA2359; genus JAUHXA01. The sequence goes on along the minus strand of JBMYXW010000052.1, from coordinate 7,374 downwards.
TCATAAATGTTTTGATTACACCCTATCATTTCCAAATATGATGCCAAGAAGGAATTAAATGAGATTTTTTTGTCGAAAAATGAAACTTTATCAAAAAACTGCCGTAAAAGTCTGCTCGACTAGCTAATGAAAATTAAAGTTATTATCGTGAAATATTGATAATCAGCTTTTTACTTCAATCACAAAGTACGAAGCAAAATTTACCTAAAAAAAAAGTAAAAAAAACTTCTTTTAGGGGAATAAAATAGCCTAAAAAGGAGTCTAAAGGATATACTTTCTATTAATTTTGAAGGTTTAGATAAAATCACTTCAATAGTAGAATACCATTAGTACCTTATTTCATTAATCAAATTTTTTAACACGATGAAAATCATTTTTTTGAAATTAACATCTGTTTTTGCATTGACACTTTTATTCTCTGCAACAACTTTATTTGCTCAAGATGCGACTTCTTTAAAAACGCCACAAAAAGGAAAAGTCTATAAAGCAGAACGCCAAAAATTGACTCCTGAGCAAAAAGCACTCAAAAAAACGGAGAAACTAACCGAACATTTGGGATTGAGTGAAGAGCAAGCAGCAGCCGTGTATGAAATCAACCTCAAACACATCCAAGACATGGATGCTTTTCGTTCTACACAGCAAACAGACCGCACAGAAAGAATGCAGACAAGAAAAGCAATGATGGAACAAACCAAAACAAACATTGCGGCTCTATTGACTTCTGAACAAGCTGCAATTCTTGCAGAATGGGAAGCCAAACGCCAAGAAAAAAGGCAGTCACGTAGAGGACGTGGTAGAATGGGTGGCAAATCAACTCCTTCTAATAACTAATTTTTAGTGACTGGTCAAATTTTGAAGAGCCTTCAAGAATTTTAATGATTCTTGAAGGCTTTTTTTTATTTTGGGCTTTGGAAGTTTTTTGCCCATATTTGTAAATACATTTTTATTACTTATTTTACAGAGGATTTCAAAAAGGCTTCAATGCCTTACTTGCTGCAAAAAGAAAATCTATGATTTCGGTATATAAAGATTTTGATGATGTTCCTAAAGGCTTGGAGGAGGACGGCTTTACTTCAAAAGAGGTGAGGGAAAGACTTATGGAAATTTATCATAGTAAGTGTGTTTTTACAGAGGTAAAGACAAAAATTACTGAGATTACTCATTTCCGCCCTATTTCTTTATACCCTTGGCTTAAAAAGGAATGGAGTAATTTATTGCTCACTAGTCCAAAAATAAATTACCGTATTGATAGTATTTTCCCAACTGAAAATAGTAAAATTACTACAGCACCTTATAACAAAAAGGAATGGAAAGCAAACTCTGAAACTCTTCTTTCTGAACACCCGCTTTTATTACATCCCGAAGTGGATATACCTGAAAATCATTTGTATCTTGATTCAGACGGAATCATGTATCCTTATACCGAAAAGGGATTAAAAAGTATCCAAGTTTACCAATTAAATACTCCTTCTTTAATAGGAGCAAGAAAACAAAAAACACAAGACATAGTTTCTGTTCTACATCCTTTGAATAGAATTTTTAATACGATGATTAATCTTTCTAAAAAAAATAATCAAGTCTTTAACAATAGTGAGAAAGAAGATAATCTTATTAAAAAATTATTTCAACTTTTTTTCAAAGATTTAGAAAACAGTGCAGAACATAGAGAGCCTTATTCTTTGGTGGGAAAAAATATTATTGAGCGTTTTGAAGAAATAATAATTACAAAATTTTATCAAGAAGATTACAAGGGTTTTCCAGAATACCCTATTATTTTAAGAAAAGCCTACCGTCAATACATCCTCCCTCCCTTTGTATGGAAAAACAAAAAACTGCCTTATTTAGACTTCCTAAAAAATAAATCTGCCCAAGAAAAATCCATTCCTATTGGAATTACAGGTTTAACCATCCAAAAATTTCATTTCATTAAAAAGGTGAATATTGAAGAAATTCCGATTGACACCAGATGGATATTTTTCACAGGAGAAAATGGTTTTGGAAAAACCCTTTTGCTGCAAAGTCTGTATATGGCGTGTGTAGGCAAAAAAGATGGTTCAATGTTGTTGGGTGATGAAAACAGCCGCTTTATACTTCACTGGAAAAAATACGATTCACCCGAGCTGCAAATTATTGGAAATGCGAATGGAACAAAGTTTCTAAATAATTATGTGGTCGGATATGGTGCTAACAGACTGAAAATAGATGGCGATGTATTTGAAGCCAGTCAAGCACTCGAAAAAGTCAGAAAATCAGACAGCTTGTTTAGAAACGAAGGTTCGCTTTACAATATCTTAGAGTACCTAATCAATCTACATGGTCATTCCCAAAAAAACTACCAAGTCCGATTTGACAATATTGTTGCTGTTTTAAAAGAACTATTGCCAAGCATTGCAGCAATAGAAATAGATGACAGTCAGGTAAAAAAGCAATTGTTTTTTAGAGAAAAAGCAGAAAATGGAGACATTCTTAGGCGTATTCCTTTTGGCGCACTATCAGCAGGCAACCGCAGTATCATTGCCATGATTGGCGATATGATGGTAGAATTTTTCAAGGGACAATCCGACGTGAATCACCCCAGAGACTTTGTAGGGATTGTCATTATTGACGAAATAGATATACACCTACATCCCAAATGGCAGCGTGAGTTGGTCAAACGTTTGACGGAGATTTTTCCAAAGATTCAGTTCATTGCCTCAACGCACAGTTCTATCCCGCTTTTGGGTGCTCCCAAAGAGACCTTGATTTTCAATGTCGAAAAACCCAATAGAAAGACGGGAATTCAAGTAAGAAAACTGGATATTGATATTTCGCAATTAACGCCCAATACGATTTTATCTTCTCCTATTTTTGACTTTGATGAAATCATTCCAGAAAGCCGTGAAAAGGGCGAAAAACTCCACACACAAGACGAGTATAGTGAGGTGGCTTTTGAAAAAAAACTGGATGAAAAACTGGCGAAATTGGCAAACGATGGAGGTAAATCACTGGAGGAATTGTTAAACTTAGGTGACAATGATTAAGGTTTCCAAAGAATACGATGATGTTCCCGAAGCCTTGACTCGAACAGGCTGCAAGAGAAAAATCAAAAGAGCAATTGAAGCCCAAAGTGGTAAAGGTTACAATGGACACCATTACAAAGATGCTAGTGTAAAAGGTAAGTTGAATGATATTTTCAAAAAATTATCAAAAAGAAAATTACCGATACAAGAATATTCGCTTTGGAGTTGTCATTGTTTCGATAATTTTTCAGTGTGTTTTGTCCAGAAATTACCTCCTCCTTTTCAAAAAGCTATTCAACTTGCCTTTGAAGCCTATAAAAAGAATGAGCTTTGAAAAAAATAACTTTATAAAATATTATACCCCCTCTTATGAAACCAAAATTTACAATCTCAATACTACTATTCATTGCAGTCACTGCAATCGCTTATTACAACCTCGTTCCTTCCATTCTTCAAACAGAAAAACCCACACAAAGCATTGAACAACTCTTTGCAGCAGGTTTGGCAAACAGTTTACCCAATCGACCGAATGCAAAATCAGAATGGGAACTCAATCGTTTGAAAAGTCCTATTTCTGGGGATGTTCCTAGAAACATGAGAAGTAGAGAACAAGCTTTTTTGAAGAAGTTGAAGACTCAAGAGGCTGCAAAAACAACGCAAAAAAGCTCGGTAGAAGATTTGGAGTGGGTAGCGAGAGGGCCTTTCAATATCAGTGGACGAACACGAGCATTTGCAATGGATGTGAAGGATGAAAACATTCTTTTTGCAGGAAGCCCATCGGGTGGGCTTTGGCGGAGTACTGACCAAGGATTGACATGGACACAAATAGATCTCGGAGGACTTCTTCCGAATGTGAGCTGCATTGTTCAAGATACGAGAGCAGGAAAAGAACATATTTGGTATTTGGGAACTGGCGAAGGCGCAGGTCAATCTCCCTCTGATGGTGGAGCGTTTTATTTGGGTAATGGACTTTTCAAATCTCAAGACAATGGAATCACTTGGCAATCATTGGAGGCGACTGCAAGCGGTACGCCCGAAACGTTTGAAGATTATTGGGACATCACTTGGCGAATCGTGGTGAACCCTACCAATATAGAGCAAGACGAGGTTCTTGTAGCTTCTTATGGAGGCATTTACCGAAGTACAGATGGTGGGACAACTTGGCGTGATGAATTGGGTCACAATGTTGGAAATGCACCCGATGCGGAAATAGCCATGACAACCACAGGAGTTGCTTATGCTACCCTTCACGAAAACGATGGCGACCGTGGAATTTGGCGGTCAGTAGATGGAGACAATTGGACAAATATTTTGCCTCCCGATTTCCCAACTACTTATTCTCGCATCGCCATAGGCATCAATCCCTCCAATGAAAACGAAGTGTATTTTTTGGCAGCGGAAACAGACGGATTTGGACACCAAGGATTTGACTTCCGCAACGAACCCGAATGGAGTAGTTTGTGGAAATACACCTACCTCGGTGGTGACGGAACAGGAATGGGCGCAGAATGGGAAGACCGTTCTGCTAATTTGCCGATAGGACCGCATCCTTTTGACGATTTCGTTTCTCAAAATGGTTACGACCTCTATGTGAAGGTCAAACCCGATGACCCGAATGTAATTTTTATTGGCGGAACAAATATTTACCGTTCTACGGATGGATTTACTTCGCCCGACAATACGACCTTTATGGCGGGCTACAAAGAAGATACCGAATTGCCACTCTTTGAATTGTACAAAGGACATCATCCCGACCAACACGAAATGTTTTTCCTTCCCTCCAATCCCAACATCGCTTTTACAGGTTCGGACGGAGGAGTTCACCGCACAGACGATGTGATGGCTGAAACGATAGAATGGACTTCGCTGAACAATGGTTATTTGGCGACTCAATTTTATACGGTGGCTTTTCCTCGTCACAACAACAGCCCGATTTTGATTGGTGGATTACAGGACAATGGAACACATTTTACGCCCAGCTCTGACCCTGAACATCCGTGGAAAATCTCCTTCAATTATGATGGTAGTTTTTGTGCGATTCCCGACAATGAAGATGTTTATTACATGGCTACGAATGGCGGAATGATGGTCAAATTGACGGTGGACGATGTGGGCAATATGACAAGTTATTCGAGAGTCGACCCAAGCGGTGCGGACAGAGACAATTACCTATTCATCAATCCTTTCACGATGGATTTGGCGAACAACGACATCATTTATATGCCCGAAGGTTCGTTCCTCTGGCGAAACGATGCCCTTTCGAGTCTTCCCCTTTTTGACCCTTCTTTGGATATTTTTGTGCCGACCAATGTGGGTTGGACAAAATTCTCGGACGATTTGGTGGATGAAGGTTTGATTATTACGGCTTTGGGAACGAGCAAAGCAAATCCTGCTCACCGATTGTATATCGGCACGAATCAACGAAACGTGTATCGTTTGGATGATGCGAATACGGGCGACCCTGCAATGGTGAACATTACGGGTACGAACTTTCCGAATGCAGCGGGGTATGCGAGTTGTATTGCAGTCGACCCAAGAGATGCGGACAAGGTTTTTGTGGTCTTTTCCAACTACGAAATTTACAGCCTTTACTATTCCGAAAACGGTGGTACAACTTGGACGGGTGTAGCTGGCAACTTGGAGCAAAACAACAATGGTTCGGGCAATGGACCTTCGCTTAGATGGTTGAGCGTTTTGCCTGTGGAGGAAACGATGGACAGCACCGCTTACTTTTTGGGAACGAGTGTGGGGCTTTTCCATACTTCCGAAATCAATGGCGGCAATACGCAATGGGATTATGTAGAAGGGGTTGGCAATGTGGTGATTGAAATGGTGGAAAGCCGAGAATTGGATGGCATGGTGGCAGTCGCTACGCATGGAAATGGAATGTTTACCGCCAATACGCCAAAAGATGGAGTGAACATCGAACAAACGCCTTTTGCAGCCTTGACCAACCTTCAAACCTATCCAAATCCTACAAGCGATTTTCTAAACATTGAGTTTGAGCTGCAACAATCGGCTTTGACCAAATTGGCGATTTACGACCTTTCGGGGCAGAAGCTTCAAACGGTGGTGAGTGAGACGCTGCAATTGGGCAAGCATCAGCGAAAAATTGAAGTGAGGGGTTTGGCTAAGGGAATGTATATTTGTCGATTGAAGGTTGGGGGAGAGATGGTTTCGAGGTCGTTTTTGGTGGAGTAGAATAAAATCAAGATTGTTATGGAAAACATAGTAAAATTAATTTATCTTGGGCTTTTAATAATGTTGCCCTATGTATGGTTGATATATTTAATTATTAAAATTTCTTTAAATCAAGAAACTCAAAAAAGAGAAAAGTTCTATTTTTGTATTCCCAAAAAGGTGTTAGAAAATGATGTTTATTTATCAGCACTTATTCTAATGATAGTTCTTATAATTGTACTTGTATCTGGATTAATAATTAAAATCCCTGCTGATTTCTTAGGGGGCATTTTAGTAGAAATGACTGGTATGTTATTGGATGCAATTATTATATTCTTCTTGTTTAATTTACTTAAATTCAAAGGGGAAGAAAATAGAGATATAAAAAGACTCAAAGAAGAACTAGCTGATTATAGGTCTTGGAAAGAAACAGAAGCTTCTTTTAGGGTTTTAGGAATAATAAGGAGGTTAAATAAATATAATGAAAATAAATTTGATTTAAATGATTATTATATATCAGAAATTAAAATAAGTGATGTCAAAATACGACATAGTAAAATTACAGAGACTTCAATAACAAAAAGCGAAATAAATCATACAGACTTTACAACCTCCATTATAGAAACTGTAGATTTCCATAAAACTGATTTGGAATTTGCTATTTTTAATAAATGTACGGTATACAATGTAACAACATTACAAGGATATTTTTATAAAAAATTCCCTAGTGGGTTTCAAGTAGATTACCTAAAATTTACAAGCGAAATAGAAAGAGATGAGCTTCCAATCGGGGATTGGTACGATAGTGATTTTGATAATTCTGATATTCAATGCTCTATTTTTGATAACATAAGCTTAGTTAGATGTAGTTTTGAATATGCAAAAATTAGTGACTGTATATTTTATTTATGTAAAATGCAGAATTGTGATTTTCCTAATGCAATATTAAATGGAATTATTTTTGATAATGTCACTTTTTTTCAATGTGATTTCCGAGATGTAGACTTAACACATTGTGCTTTCAAAAAAGTAGAGTTTCATCAATGTGCTGTAAACCCTGCATTAATACCAAAAATCAATAAAGAAGAAATTATTATAAAAAATAACAATGTATCGATATCTCTGCCGGATACATTTCCTCCTTATCAATATCAATCTTATAAAAAATTTTCAAAGTGATAACTTACGGTTATTC
>JBMYXW010000051.1:0-10405 GCA_049608825.1 Chitinophagales bacterium | reverse complement strand
TTATACGCAAACACATTATTTGCAATCCCCCCTGCAATCAAAATATTGTCACCAATACCAAACAAGTCCGTCACCACAAAAGGTGTACGGGCTTGAATCGGAAAGTCGGGATGGATTTGACCATAGTTTTTGAGGAGATAAATCTCGTTGGCACTTTGGCTGAATACGCCAATACTTTTCGTGTCTTTGTCGGTCAGTTGAACAGGAAAAATGTCGGACATTCGTACTTCATCCGAAAAATCATAGTCAAACAATTTTTCCTTGTTGTTGAAAACGTGGACTTTGTTTTGGGTCAAAAACACATTTTCTTGCAGCGAACTGCCCAAAACATTTGCAGTCAAGAAATCACTCGTTCGACTCAATTGGACAAATTCCTTGCTCCATTTTTTACCTTCCATATTGATGAAGTGCGTGCGGTCATCCGCCGTTGTCACTGCAATTTTAGTTCCTTCCTCTGTTTTGTCGACTTGAGGGGGCGCAATCGGGCGACTTCCCAAACTCACTTTGTGTACCAATTCCCCATCAAAATTGAGCAGATACACATTGCCGTTTTCGTTGGTCGCTAAAATATAATCTTTCTCTCCTTCAATAAAATGCTCCAAAGGATACACCACCAATGCCAAATAATCTCTTGGATCCCAATGTGTCATTGGGCGACCACTGTATTCATAACCATACACCTTGTTGTTTCCACAAGGAATAAAAAAGTGGTATTCTGTTTGGCGGTCAAACTGCGCTACACCCATGCCCGTATTTGCAGCCGTACTGAGGCGTTTGGGATATTCGTAAATGTCTTTGCCTTGTCTATCTATCAAGAAAATCTCACTTTTGGTATTGAACATGTATTGCAGTTCTCCATTGTTCAAGAAATCAACCTGATGGATTTCACCCAATATTTCACGCTCCAGAGGTCGCTTCCACAAAACCGAACCTCTATCCGAAATCAAATACAAGTTGTATTTTTCATCTTGAACAATGACCTCTTTGCCCTTATTCAAGTGATTTTTAACCACCTGTGGTGTAATCACTGCAGGTGCTTCCAATTGTACGTTCCAAATCAAGGTCGTTTGGTCAACTCCTTGTTTGTCGTAGCCAATGATGCCATTTGTCGTCACCTTCCCGCCCGACTTATCCATTTGAACTGCTACGGGACCAAGGCGTTTGTAGTAATTGAATTTTGTGTCGAGTAATTTGGAAAAGCTTTTGGAGGCATTTACACTCATCAGTTGTTTGATACGAAGCGGGTGCAAATACACCACCAAATTGCTGCTACCATCCAAGGTTTGTGCAAATTGAATATAACCTTCTTCCCTATTCAGCGTCTGTTCTGCAATGTATTTTTGGACAAACACTTTGACTTGCTCCACATTGGGCGCAAAAATGGCGTAATCATCAATCACCGAAAACCACGCATCTTCAAAATGCTTGGCAATACCATCACCAAATAAATGTTGGGCAATTGGCTTGGCATTGGCGGGTGCGATGCTGTAACCTTGAAACAAAAAAGGTGCATCGTCTTGACGGGGATTCTCTTCAAAAAGTTTACTCATTTGAATGCGAGCCAATTCTTTGTCTGTCACTTCTGCCACAATAAAACTCTCTTTGTGGTGATCCTGCCCCAAGGGTTCGGTAAAGCCATAAGCCCATTCATTGCCCATCCATTCAGAGAAATATTCATTGAAGGTAGGCTTCAATTCACTATCCAATTTGCGGTTGAGACTCTTAAATTTCTTAACTCTTGCGTGAAGCAAAAAAGCAGTATTGAAGGGCAAAACCACAGGTAAGTCTGCTTTTGAAGCCGAACCTTGTCCTGTCAATGCCGAAACGATTCTATCATTGTCATTGAATTCGGTTTTGCCATCTACTAGAATTTGTCGTTTTTGAAAATCAAAACCTACTTGTGACCACTTCAATAAGTCTCGCAATTGGTCAAACACCGAATTTTGGATGGTTTCTCTCAAGAAAACTGTTGACAAAAAAGGAATACTTTGGTAGTTGATGTGCATGAGTGCATCGTGATTCGCATCATTCACCCCAGAAGGTCTATCCAATCCGCCCCAAATAGCACTGTTTTGACTCAGAGATTCTTCAACCAAAATGGGTTGAAGACTGCAAATCACCAGTTTTCCATCGTTTGCAATCGTAAAGGTTTGATTGGAATTTGGCAAGTCCAAATCATAGACTTGCGTAGATTTGAAATTTCGCTGTGAAACCTTGACTCCTTTTTGCTGCAAAGCCGCAATGAGTTTTTCCAAACTTGTACCCAAAGCCGAGCGATTCAAATACAATATAAAATCGTAATCATCTGCTTTGGAGAGATGCAGGGAAGCAACCAAGCGGTTGGCTCGGTCGGCTGTTTTGTACAAAAATAAGGTGTCCAACAATTTGTAAGTAGATTCCATTTTATTGACCAATTCGATATTCTGCATATCGAGCCAATAATTGGTTTCAATCAATTTTTTGTGGGTTTGCTGAATGTCATCCACCTCCAATATCATGATGGCGTTTTGAGGAATGGCATCAAAGTACATTTGCTTTGAACCAATAATACCTAAGTAGCTTAATAAGAACCATAAGCCGATAACTACGGCAACTATGAGAAACAATTTACGCATCGTTCACTAAGATTTGCTTAATTTTATGACCTTGTATCACAGATTTCACTGATGACACAGATGCACACTGATAGAGAAGATTTTAATTTAGCAATGGTAAAAAATAATTCGCTTTTTTTTTTGCTAAAAAACCCTACCCTTTTTCAAAAGGGAAATAAAAATCGGGAAATCATATATATTATTTACTTTCAAAAAAAATCAATATGCAAAAAAATTTAATCATCATTGGGTGTTTGCTGGCAGCCCTTGCAGTCATATTTGGAGCGTTTGGAGCGCACGGATTGAAGGCAAGGATAAGCCCCGAACATTTGCAGGTTTTTGAAACGGGCGTAAAATACCAGTTTTATCACACTTTTGCTATTATAATGACAGCTTTATTGTTGGAAAAGTTCAGCCATGCTTTCACTACTTATGCGGCTTATTGCTTCATTGTAGGGATTGTTCTTTTTTCGGGTTCGCTTTACTTGTTGGCTACTCGAGCTTTGTTGGGAATTGAAAATCTATCTTTGATTGGGCCAATGACTCCGATTGGTGGATTGTTTTTTATTGTGGGGTGGGTTTTGTTGGCGGTGAGTGTTTTTAAAAATGGTTAAATTGTTTAATGGTTGAATTGCTTTATTGTTGAACTGTTACGGGATTATTTTGGTTACTAATATGGACAAAACAAGTAAGATATGAAATTTGTAGATGTTAAAAATGATGTGGCTTTTCGCAAAATATTTGGGAATGAACAAAAAAAAGTGATTTTGATTTCTTTCCTCAATGCTGTTTTGGGTTTGGAAGGTTTGGATACTATCCGAACGGTTACATTGGTGAACCCTTTTCAATTGCCAAGAATTAGAGGTGAACGTTCTTCGATTATTGATGTCCGAGCAAAAGACGGCAGAAATCGGTCTTTTATCATCGAAATGCAGGTGGCTGAAAGGGATGGTTTTGCCAAACGGATTCAATATTATGCCTGCAAAGATTATGCAAGTCAAATTGACATTGGAGAGGAATACCCCAAATTGAAGCCTGTCTATTTTATTGGCATCCTCAACTTCAAATTTTTTCCTGGCAAGCATTATTTTTCCAAACACCTGATTGTGGATGAAGATACGGGTATTTGTACTTTGGAGGATTTGAAATTTCGATTCATAGAACTTCCTAAATTTAAGAAAAAAATAAACGAGTTGGAGACCATTATTGACCAATGGACTTTCTTCATCAAACATGCCCATAAACTTACCCTCATTCCAGAAGATACGGATAATAAAGGTTTGTTGGAAGCATACAGCGAAGCCAATCGTTTCAATTGGTCAAAGGCAGAATACGATGCGTATATTTATGCAGGGATGCGGGCGCAAGATGAAAAAGGTCGAGTGGATTTGGCGGTTGAAAGAGGGGTTGAGAAGGCAGTGGAAAAGAAAGTGCTGCAAATCATTGAGAATTGTTGGAAGAATGGAATGAGGGTGGAGGATATTGCGGTGATTACGGAATTGGAGGCGGAGAAAGTGAGGAGGATTTTGGAGGGATTAAAATAACTGCTATGAATCATACAAGAATATTTTTGAATTTACTGCTTTACATTGTGTTTTTCATTGCCCTATTTTGTGTTTTTTCACTAGGAGGTACTCGCAACAATTTCCTTGTGGTATTGATTTCATTTTCAATATTAACTATTTTTTTAATTATTTTCACAATCGCTGAACTTATCAATTGGAGGTGCAAGGTATATGAAAGAAGCACTATTTGGAGTAAAAACCTACAATGGATTTTCGGGATTAACCTTCTGTTGGTACTAGGGTTATGGTTTTTTGCAAGTCTGAGTAGCGATGGACTATGGCGAATGAAACAAGTGTCTGTTGTAAATATTTTAGGAAATGGATATTTGGAACTAAGTCGTTGTTTTCATAATTCATTTGCACTAATTGGTATGCTCATTTCTATTCTCTCTTTTTACAACATAAAGTATAGAATATACCAAACAAATTACCGCAAAATACTCCTTGACTTGATTCCTGTTGCCTTATTTTGCCTCTTAGTCTATTATCATTTTTATTGTATTCCACAACCACAGCCTTTTAATGGGTAGAATCTAAATACTTATGCCTCAAAATAAAACCTTAAAAATCCTAATCAACATCTTCCTCTACCTTGCTTTGTTCATGGCAATGTGCTATATGGTTGCCTTTCTCTCGGAATATCGCACTTGGGGCTTTGATGTGATAGGTAGATTCGGTATTGGAGTCATTGCAGTATTTTTACTAATAATTATGCTTCTAATCCTTGATTTCAGGAACAAAATATTTGAAGCAAAGACAATTTGGAGCCAAAATTTGACTTTGATTTTCCTTCTAAACCTTTTTTCTTCAATAGGCTTGTGGGTACTTACTTTTATGAACGTGGGTTCTCCTCAATCAGGTCAAAACGGATTACAGTATATATGGAGCTTTCATAGTTCAGTGGCGGGATGGTCAGAAAATTATTACTTTCACCCTGCTCTTGGAATTGTTGGTTTGGTGATTTCACTTTGCACTTTCTGCAATGTAAAATACCGCCTAAAACGACCCGATTATTACAAAACTCCTATTGAGTTACTCCCTATCATTGTACTTTTTATTCTCATTGTGTATCATTACAATCAAATTCCCTATCCCTACAACAATGGGTAAAACTTCAAAAAAATAACACAATATCCAATATCATATTATTAAAACATGAACAACAAATACAAACAATACCTCAAAACCCTTCAAAAAGCGGCAGACATTGACAATTCGATTGTCGTATTGAGTTGGGACCAAGAAACACAACTCCCTTCAAAAGGAGCCAAACACCGAGCGCAGCAAATCGCAACTTTGAGTGGTTTGGTACTCGAAATCAAAGTATCAACACAATTGGGCGACCTACTGCAGGAACTATCAGAAGGCAATAATTTATCTCCAAAAGAAGCCAAAAACATTCAGTTGAGTTTGGAGGACTTCAAAAAGAAACAGAGGTTTTCAAGCATTTAGACTTAACTGCATTCGAGTTCAACCCAAAAACAAAGTATATATGTCCCGTATCGTCCCTATTTTTTTTCTAATCACCACTCTTTCATTATCAACCACTTCAATAACGGCCCAACAAGTAAGACTCAATGAAGTCGTATCTTCCAATTCTACCCATTTTGACGAAGATGGAGACAGCCCTGACTGGTTTGAGCTACACAATACAGGAGGAGAAAATATTTCCTTAGAAAACTGGACGGTGACAGACGACTTCAATCAGCCCAACAAGTGGACTTTCCCTTCCAAAATCTTAACTCCCAATGAACATGCCTTGGTTTGGGCATCTGGAAAAAATCGCTCTATTGTAGGCAGTCACCGCACCTTTATTTCACAAGGAGACGTATTCAGATACAAAATTCCTACCACCGAATTGTCTCCTCAATGGACAGCAGTGGGTTTTTTCGATTTGACATGGGAACAGGGAATATCGGGATTTGGCTATGGCGACAACGACGATGCAACCCTCCTCCCCCAAGGCACTCAGTCTGTATTTCTACGCAAAAATTTCACCCTTTCAAACACAGAAGACATACAATTTTTGATTCTAAACATTGACTACGATGATGCTTTTGTAGCCTATATCAATGGCAAAGAAATCGCAAGAGCCAATATATTCGGCACACCTCCTTCCTTCAATGCCATTGCACAGGAAGCCCACGAAGCCCAAATGTATGTTGGCGGAACTCTTGATAGATTTGTGATTGACAACCCTTCCGAACTATTGAAGTCTGGCGAAAATGTACTGAGTATTCAAGCACACAATGCCTCCCCCACTTCTTCTGATTTCACCCTTATTCCTTTTTTGACCATGCTGTATTCCAAGCCAAGCAATGAAGGAAAAGAACCGCCCTCTATTCTTTCTTTTGCCAGAGCCACACTCCATACCAACTTCAAAATTTCGGCTCAAGGTGAAACACTTTACCTATTCGATTCCGACAAAAACTTAGTTGACAGTATAGTAGTCAAAAATCTACCCCCCGATGTTTCTTATGGGCTTCCAATTGATACAAGTGAGCCACACTATTTTGAAACACCTACCCCTGGACTCCCCAATACCAATACTTCTTACATTGGAGTCAATCAAGCGAATATTGAATTTTCACATTTGGGCGGAGAGACAGAATCACTCAACTTGACTTTGAGTGGTGTTTCTCCTTCTTCTCAAATTCGCTACACCTTAGATGCCACAATTCCCAACGAAAATTCTCCTGTTTATGCCTCACCAATTTCTATCAATGCTTCTACCGTAGTCCGAGCAAGGGTTTTCCGTCAAGAACACATCCCCTCTCCTACTCAAACACATACCTATCTGGTCAATCGAACACACGATTTACCCATCATTTCACTTGTGACCGAACCCCATAATTTTTTTGACAATGACACAGGAATTTACGTTTTAGGAGATGCTTACGAAGCCGACCTCCCACACTTTGGAGCCAACTTTTGGGAAGATTGGGAACGCCCCATTCATTGCAGTCTTTATGAAGTAGATGGAACACTGGGACTTGCTTTTGATGGAGGCACAAAAATTTTTGGAGGTTGGAGTCGAGCGCAAGACCAACGCCCTTTGTCTATTTTTGCTCGAAACAAATATGGCTTAGGTGAAATAGACTACCCCATTTTTCCACAATTGGATTATACTACTTTCCAGTCTTTCGTATTGCGAACTTCTGGAAACGACTGGATAAAAACCATGTTGAGAGATGCAGTATTGACGGGTTTGATGAAGGGAAGTGGATTGGATTACCAAGCCTATCGTCCTGTTGCAACCTACCTCAATGGTCAATATTGGGGTCTTTACAACATCAGAGAAAAAATCAGTGAACATTTTTTGGCAGCAAAACATGGAGTCCACCCCGATGACATCGACCTTTTGGAGTTCAACGCACAAACCATTCATGGCAACAATCAAGAATACCTCGAATTGATTGATTTTGTAGAATCCAATAGTTTGGTTTCTGCCGAAAACTACCAATTTGTAGCCGATAGAATAGATATCGAAAACTTCATTACCTACCAAACTGCCCAAATCTATTTTGACAATACCGATTGGCCAGGCAACAATATTAAATATTGGAAAGCAAAGGGGGGCAAATGGAGGTGGATATTGTTTGATACAGATTTTGGTTTCGGTACATGGAATTCGTCCGACTACCAAAACAATACACTCGCTTTTGCACTCGAAAGCAATGGCCCAGGCTGGCCAAATCCACCATGGGCAACTTTGCTATTGAGAAAACTAAGTCAAAATACAGGTTTTAGAAATCTTTTGGTCAATCGTTTTGCAGACCAACTCAATTCGAGGTTTTTAGCAAATAAAATAGTCGAACACATAGACACTTTGACTGCTCCAATCATATCAGAGCTTCCTGCTCACTTTGCGAGGTGGATGGGAAATATGGAATATTGGGAATCTCAAATCTCGAAAATGAAAGATTTTGGTCTTCAAAGACCTACTTGGCTTCGACAATTCATTCGAGATGAATTCAATTTACCCACGAACCACATTCTCACTCTTCAAAACAACGATACTTCAAAAGGCTACATTCAACTCAATTCACTGACCATCAAAGAAAATACATGGGAAGGTGTTTATTTTGAAGATGCTCCCATACAAGTGACTGCAATCCCCAAAAAAGGCTATGTTTTTTCTCATTGGACGGGGGCGAATGTTCCAAACGATGCCCACATTACCGTCAATATGAAAAATGCCATGACCTTAGAGCCTCACTTTGAAGTCGGGGAAATTGAAGGCGAAATTGTCATCAATGAAATCAACTACAATTCCAGTGAAGACTTTGACACAGGTGATTGGATTGAACTTTACAACTCCAAATCCACTGCCATGAACATCTCCAATTGGATATTTAAGGACGACGACGATACTCATGGTTTTGTACTGCCCGAAGGCACACAAATTGAAGCAAATGGCTATTTGATTTTGACCAGAGACAGCGAACGATTCCAAGAATTGCATCCCGAAATAGACGAGTCTGATATTGTAGGTGATTTTGATTTTGGATTGTCGAGCAATGGCGATGCTGCCCGTTTATTCGATAGTGAAATGCTACTACAGGATGAAGTTTATTTTCTCCCCGATGCTCCGTGGTCGGCTGCCGCCAATGGAACGGGCGCAACTTTGGAGCTAAAAAATCCCGCTTTGGACAACAGCCTGCCCGAAAACTGGACAAACTTCAATGACCTTGGAAGTCCCAATAAAATCAACGATATAGACGATAACATTGAAGCCATTTCACAGCTCCAAAACCTACGATACTATCCAAATCCTTTTACCGACAAACTTCACATTGATTTTTCGCTCCAAAAAACAACACATTTGAAGGCAACTTTATACCATATTGATGGTTCGATGGCACATTCGATTTTTGAAGGAGAGTTGAATGTGGGAACGCATCAATTGGAGGCGAATTTGAAGTCTTTGGACAAAGGACTTTATTTACTGCAATTGGTAGAAGGAAATGCAAATGTAACGGTTTTGAAGTGGGTGAAAATGTAGGTTTTCAATTCTCAGTTACCAAACTAAAAATCATTTCTTTCTGTACTTTCAGTAACTTAAATATTTTCAATAAATCTTCTTTTTTAACACTGTCAAAAGCATTAGAAATGTGATATTTTTGCTTTTCTAACCTAACAAAAAACCAAAATCGACCAATCATCTAGTAAATTGGAAGATATTTCTCTTTTCAACTGAAATACTCTTCTTGCCTTTTGTTCAGTAAAGGAAGAAAATTGAAAAGTATGTTCTATTTTCGTTGTTTTTGATGACATATTTATTAGGTTTGAATGGTTGTGAGGCGATTGAATTGACAACTCAATTGAGCCATCCGATTACGAGAGAGAATGGGACGCATGTGTTTTTATGTCGAGGGCTGGAGTTTGGGTTTGGGGATTGGTGAATTAACTGAAATTATTTTGAATGTAAAATTCAAAATTTTCACATAAAGTGATTTTTTCATCAATAGTATCCTCACTGGTATGTTCATTTTGATGCCAATGATCTAAAATTTGTTCAATGTCAAAAGAATTAATAGCGTCAACCATTTTTGCCATTTCAGGAATCGTTTTTCTATAATCAATATCACAATTACTGCGTACATCAATTTCTTTATATAATTCTAATTTTTGTGCTATTCTTTTCAAAATGATGCTTAATTTATTATATTTTTCTTTTTCTGGAAATTCTCTATAATTATTATCAATTAAATCAGCAATTTTTTTCACTATTATACTTGTGTCTAATACCGTGCTTTTTTTTGACATTTTCTTAAATTTAAAAATTTTCACTTAGGTTTATACAGCTTCAAATCTGTAATAAAACTTCAAGCTATTTGCAATACAAATGGCCGCAACAAGAGCATCTGGAATTTTGATTTTGTGACTGATAATCACATCATTCCCAAATACCAATAAGACTCAAAAGTCCTCCATTTTTTGAAGTATTAGTAGGTTCTTGTTCCATTACAGATTCTACTTCAATTCCTTCTATTTTGTCAAGAAATTGAAGAATGAAATCTATTTTTTGAGGTTGGTCTGTTTTTACAATTAATGTCTGCATGTACTTTTATTTTTAAAACAATTACTACCCCATAAAGTTTTTTCAACTTCTTCTCTTTGCAAACAAAATAAACCTATATTTTAGAGCCTATGAACACTACAAAACACAACCAAACCGCTTGGGACAATTACGTGGCAAAAAAAGACCGTTGGACGATACCCGTTTCAGAACAAGAATTGAAG
>JBMYXW010000050.1:0-10458 GCA_049608825.1 Chitinophagales bacterium | reverse complement strand
ATCATTTGAAGCCTGACTCTTGACACCTTATTTTTAAATGTTCGGGTTAAAACCCAAACTACTAACAAACCATACAAATATGTACAATCTGTCCACCATTTTAGAATCCTCTGCTGCAAAATATCCCAACAAACCCGCTTTTACCTTCGGAAATACGACCCTTAGTTTCTTGGAAACCAACAAAAAAGCCAATCAAGTCGCCAATGGTTTGAAAAGTTTGGGGATTGGAATGGGCGATAAGGTAGCCTTGAGTTGCTTCAATTCTTTAGACTTTCCGATTATCTATTTTGGCATCATCAAAGCGGGCGCAACGGTTGTGCCTTTGAGTATTTTATTGAAGCCTGCCGAAATCAACTATCATTTGTCAGACAGTGATTCGGTTGCCTACTTTTGTTCGGAAGGAGCAGAATTTTTGCCTATGAGCAAAATGGGACATGCGGGTTTTCAAGGCGTCGAACACTGCAAACATTTCTTTGTCATCACCAACAATCCTTCAAGCCCTTCTCCTTTTGAAGGTACAGGTACTTTGCAGGAATTGATGGCGGGTCAATCGACAGAATTTGAAACGGCATTGACCAATTCGGAAGATACCTGTGTGATTATTTACACTTCTGGAACGACTGGACGACCCAAAGGTGCACAATTGACGCACTCCAATTTGTTGAACAATGCCATCGTTTCAGCAGATTTGATGGACACCCGTTCGCACGACCGAACGCTGATTGTACTGCCGATGTTCCATATTTTTGCAATGTCGGTGATGATGAATTCAACGCTTTATCGAGGCGCACATTCGATT
This sequence comes from Chitinophagales bacterium, assembly GCA_049608825.1. Taxonomy (GTDB): domain Bacteria; phylum Bacteroidota; class Bacteroidia; order Chitinophagales; family UBA2359; genus JAUHXA01. The sequence goes on along the minus strand of JBMYXW010000050.1, from coordinate 9,659 downwards.
TTGATGGTTCGTTTTGTGCCACAAGATGTATTGGCGAATTTGCAGAAACACAAAATCAGTGTTTTTGGAGGAGTGCCGACGATGTATTGGGCTTTGTTGAATTATGAAGGAGACGAGTTTGACTATGCGGAAATTGCTAAGAATTTGAAGGTAGCAGGTTCGGGTGGTGCGGCATTGCCTGTGCAGGTGTTGAAAGACTTCAAGGAGAAATTCGATGTGGATATTTTGGAGGGGTATGGCATGTCGGAATCTTCGGGAGCATGTACCTTCAATCATTTGGAAATCGGCACTAAAGCGGGTTCTATTGGCACGCCTGTTTGGGGAATGGAAGTAAAATTGGTCGATTCGGAGGGCAATGAAGTGCCTGTGGGCGAAAAAGGGGAATTGATTTACAAAGGTCATTCGGTGATGAAGGGCTACTACAATCGACCCAAAGCGAATGCCAAAACCTTGAAGGATGGATGGTTGTATTCGGGCGATGTAGCAGTGAAGGACGAGGATGGTTTTTACTACATCGTGGATAGAACGAAAGACATGATTATTCGTGGGGGCTTCAATGTCTATCCGAGGGAATTGGAGGAGGTGATTATTCAGCATGAAGCGGTGTCTTTGGTGGCGGTGATTGGTGTTCCCAACGATAAAATGGGCGAGGAGGTAAAGGCTTTTGTGGTTTTGGAGAAGGACGCAACTTGTACCGAACAGGAGATTATTCAATATGCCAAGAGTCAATTGGCGAATTATAAATATCCTCGGATTGTGAGTTTTATTGATGCGCTTCCAATGAGTGCGACTGGGAAGATATTGAAGAAGGAGTTGAGAAAACTATGAAAAAAATACTCTACATAGACATGGACGATGTCCTCTGCAATTTCACCGCAGCCCGTCAAATCGCATTGAAGGCAAATCCTGCCATACAATACCCTCAATGCCAATATGGATTTTTTAGAAATTTGAAACCGATAAAAGGCGGTATTGAAGCGGTGAAATTGCTGATGGCACAAGAAATATTTGAAGTCTATATTCTGACCGCCCCTTCCGTCATGAATCCATTGTGCTATACCGAAAAACGGCTTTGGATTGAGGATTATTTTGGCATGGAGATGGTGAACCGTTTGATTATTTCACCCAACAAAGGCTTGAACAAGGGCGATTATTTGATAGACGACAATGATTCGGGGAAAGGACAAGAAAACTTTGAAGGTGAGCTTTTGAAGTTTGGGGATGAGGAATTTACGGATTGGGCGAAGGTTTTGGAGTACTTCAAAACGAAATATTCATTTTGAATGGATAATATAATAATCAAACAATTTAAAACGTAAACTACTTCAAAACTTTAAGCTCCTTCATGCTGTTAGAAATCGTATCAATATTTTAAATCTACATGCAGCAATTGATTGAATTTTTGAGAGAAGAACTCCAAAAAGAACTTCCACACAGCAATATTTACAATGAAAACTTACCTGATAAACTCGTACAATTTATAATAGCAGCAGAAAAGGCTGCAAAGGTGCAATTCGCCAAAAAACCACCTCGTATCTGTGCGGTGATGATTGCATTGTATGAAGAGGATGGAGAAGTCTATCTACCGATGATGCTTCGTCCTACCAACAGTCGAGCGCATCCTGGGCAGATTGCATTTCCAGGAGGAAAAGCAGAAGAAGAAGATATTGATTTGATTGAAACAGCAGTTCGTGAAATGGAAGAGGAAATTGGTGTGTGGGTAAACCGAGAAAACATCATTGGAGAATTATCACCTGTGTATATTCCTCCTAGCAATGCACTTGTCACTCCTATAGTAGGTTTTTTGGAAAGTAAGCCAAAATATATACCCGACCCTGCTGAGGTAGCCGAAGTATTCGCCGTTCGATTAGATGATTTATTGAATCCCGACAATATCAGCTTTAAAAAGGTGATATTGGCAAGTGGAGAATATATTCAGATGCCTGCTTATCACGCCAACGGTAAAGTGATTTGGGGAGGAACTGCAAGGATGATTTCGGAACTCGTGAAAATGGTGACTCTTTTGGTTTAAGTAGGAAGACAGATTACATAAACGAGAAATCGTGCTTCAATACTTTGATTACGAAAGGATTGAAGGTTCTTCCACTACTTAATAAAAATTACTTTCGTCCATCCTCTAAACCATTCTCGGCTTCATTAACTTCACCCGAAATAATATGCCCTTTGCGCTTGAATACTTCTGAACGAACTTGGATAGGGCGTATTCCTTCAATGTCTTCAATAACAGTCGTCAAAACCATAAAATTGGGGTTTGTGTTAGAAGGGTTCACCTCCAGTTCAGTGTCTATTTCGAGCGTTCGATTGGTAGAAAAAGTAGTGAACTCTGTGCCTATCAATCCCTCATAAATAGGCTCCAATACTTTTTGTGTTCCTAGGCTACACCCATTTTGTCCGTCTTGACAATTGACCCATACCCTAATTTCACTGTCAAAAATATTCAAGCGTAGTGTAGCTGCACTTGGGTCTATATTCTCCCAATTCCCATCAAGTGTCGCTATTAATTTCTCAGCAGCAGCTTTGATTTCAGCATCGGGATCTTTTATAAAAAACTGACGATAGATTTTCTTTGGCGTGCCATCGTCATACACTTCCTCCACAATCATATCTATGCCTGTCACCTGCCAATCCTGCATAATAGGACGAATCCGCAATTCAGTTACCAAACCATTGTCCTCCCATTTTACCAACTGTGTTCCATCACCTGATTTCAAGTTTTCCATTTTGTATTCTCCCATAGCCTTGATTTTGTTGTTCTTTTTATACAACTTATAAGGCTGACAATACAATTCGTTGTCTTTGGTAAAAATATTGAAGCGAGGAATCGTCATATCTTCTTCCCACTCATTCATCCATGAACCTTCGAGTGTCCAAGGGTCAAAACTGGGTCCAATCAACAAATCATCCGTAGCTACTTTTTCTGTTGTCTTATGCAATACATCTACTGCAACTCCTGTCCACGAACCATTGGGGTCAACTATAATAGAATAGATTCTAAGTTGTTCACCCGCAGGTGTGTTCATAGGCATAATCATACATTGGGCATCCAGTAGTCGTGTTTCATAACACATCAATTCCTCAGAGATACTCAGCTTGACTTCGTCAAAAGGTCGTTCCAAATCACCCAAAGCAAAGTATGGAACCATTCGGTAAGTATTGACAATAGTTGGACTAATTTCTACCCTCGAAATTCGCTTTGTTACAGTATCTTTGTTCACCCATTCTCCCGAAATATCAAAAAATTGGGAGCTTCCCACATATTGATTTTGGGCATTTGAAGGCTTGAATGTAAATGCTGTAATACATAGAATGACAAATAAATAAATAATTCTAATCATGTTTTCGCAGCTTTTAGAAAATAGCTTAGTCAAAATAATTGTAAAAAACCAATGCAAGATACAATCTTTGCATTTAAGAACAGATACAGCTTTAGGCAAGGTTGGGAAATATGACTTTTCTATGTAGTGAGGTTCATTTTGTACTAAAATAACGTTTTTTGTCGACATTCTGTTTAACATTCATTATTTTAATCCCTAAGGCTATAAAAATAATTTGCTTTTTTATATTTTACCCTGCTATGTACAGATATTTACATTCCAAAAAGTCACTTTTGAATACAGCAAATGAATGTTTTTTTTAGTAATTAAGTATCTAATATATCTATTTAGAAGATGCTAAATGGAGAGCTGATTATTGAGTACGCCTTGAATTTTTACAATGATTGAAGTAATTTTAGCAGTAAGATTAAAACCTTGTAGTGGGACAAAACAAGCATTGTGCCTAAAATATTACCAAATAATCATAAATTCCATGAATAAATTATATATCTTTTTTGCAACTGGTTTTTATTCAGGTTATGCTCCTAAAGCTCCAGGAACAGCAGGCAGCCTTTTAGCTGCCCTCTTACTTATGGGAATATATCAGATATTTCCCGAAGCTGTCAACACTCACACTTTATTGGGAATCATTTTTGTTTTTTTTGTGATTGGCATTATTACAGCCAATCAACTCGAAAGCACTCTCGGCAAAGACCCCGCTTGCATAGTTATTGACGAATTTGTGGGAATGTGGATTACCCTCTTATTCCTTCCCCTTCATTGGTGGACAATTGTAGTAGGCTTTGCTTTATTTCGTTTTTTTGATATTCTCAAACCTTTTTTTATTGGAACAATCGACCAAAAGGTAAAAGGGAGTTGGGGAGTAATGCTCGACGATGTATTGGCAGGCATTTATGCCAATATCTGTTTACAATTGATTGTTTGGTTTGTTAATTAAGTAACAAGGAAAAAATAAATGAAGACCTTAAAAATCACTCACCCAACTTCCAGTCAATCCCTGTTTCGCCTTGCTTTCCCAAATACGCATTGGCCTGCGAAAAATGTTTGTTACCAAAGAATGCGCCTCCTGCAAGTGGTGAAGGATGTGCTGCAGTCAAGACCAAATGTTTGCTGCCATCAATCAAAGCGGCTTTGCTCTTCGCAAAATTTCCCCACAGCATAAACACTACGCCTGAACGTCCATCAGAGATTTTTTTGATAACCGCATCTGTAAATCGCTGCCAGCCGATTTTGCTGTGAGAATTGGATTTGCGATGCTCTAAAGTCAATGTTGCATTCAATAATAAAACACCTTGGTTTGCCCATTCGGTCAGGTTTCCATGTTTGGGAGCTTCAAAACCTTCAATATCCATTGCTAACTCCTTATAGACATTTCGGAGAGAAGGTGGCACTCGCACACCTTTGGGAACAGAAAAGGACAAACCCATTGCTTCACCCTTATTTTTGTAGGGATCCTGCCCCAAAATCACCACTTTCACTTTGTCGAAAGGTACTTTATTGAAAGCATTGAAGATGAGTGGTCCTGGAGGGTAAATCACTTTTCCTGCTTTCTTTTCTGCAACTAAAAATTGCTTAATGGCTGCAAAATAAGGCTCTTGAAACTCTTGTTCCAAAGCTGACAACCAACTTGCTTCAATTTGAGGGTTTACTTTTGACATAATGATAATGTGTGAATGAAAATTTAAAATGAAGATAAAACAACAACATCTGTTAGGTTTCGAGAATCTAACAGATGCGCTATGTATTTTTGAATTTGAGCTTTGAAATTGTATTTGAATTTCCCTTAATCTTTCAAAATGGTTCTTGAAATCACAATTCGTTGAATCTCTGAAGTACCTTCATAAATTTGGGTAATTTTGGCATCTCGCATCAGTCGTTCTACATGATACTCTTTCACAAAACCATAACCGCCATGCACTTGTACAGCTTCAACTGTTGTTTTCATGGCTACTTCCGAAGAAAATACTTTTGCCATTGAAGAAGCCAAATCGTAGTTTTGATGGGTATCTTTGAGGTAAGCTGCTTTGAGGCAGAGAAGGCGAGCGGCTTCAATTTCGGTTGCCATGTCTGCCAATTTGAAGGCAACTGCTTGGTGATGACTAATCGGTTTACCAAATGCTTTTCGCTCTTTGGAGTAAGCCAATGCCAGTTCGTAAGCACCTGAAGCAATTCCTAAAGCTTGGGCTGCAATACCGATTCTTCCACCCGAAAGGGTTTTCATAGCGAATTTGAAACCAAATCCATCTTCTCCAATTCGGTTGGCTTTGGGTACTTTCACATCTTGAAACATGACGGAATGTGTATCGGAAGCTCTAATTCCCAATTTGTCTTCTTTCGCTCCATGACTCACTCCTTCCCAACCTTTTTCGACAATAAAGGCATTGATTCCTCGGTGTTTTTTGTCAACGTCCGTTTGGGCTATCACCAAATAAACACCTGCCGTTCCACCACTTGTAATCCAATTTTTTGTGCCATTCAAAACATAGTGGTCGCCCATGTCTATTGCAGTCGTGCGCTGTTGAGTCGCATCAGAACCTGCTTCGGGTTCCGACAAACAAAAAGCACCTGTCATTTCACCTTTTGCCAAAGGAGGCAAGTATTTGTCTTTCTGCTCCTCATTTCCAAATGTTTCCAATCCCCAGCAAACCAATGAATTGTTGACCGACATAATCACCGAACAAGAAGAATCTACTTTAGAAATCTCCTCCATTGCCAATACATACGAAATCGTATCCAATCCGCTGCCGCCATATTTGGGGTCAACCATCATTCCCAAAAAACCCAATTCGCCCATTCGTTTCACCTGTTCGATCGGATAAGTTTTGTTGGAATCTCGTTCGATTACGCCAGGTTTACATTCGTTTTGGGCAAAATCTCTTGCCGCATCTCGAATCATTAAATGCTCTTCGGTTAGTTGAAAATTCATTGTTTTTTGGGTTTGTTTGTTTTAAAATTTTAGAGTGCAAAGATACATTAACTAGTACTGAATGAAAATGAAAATAAGAATTAAAATGAAAAAACTGTTTTTTGGGACTGAAACAGTTTAACTCCCTAATAGTGAATCTTTTTGGAGGAGAAAAGGAAGCGACATTTACTCAAATCCAGCGGACTTCAATATTTGTAGAAATGAATGCCCTTATATTAAGTACCGAACTCCATTAGGAGTTCAAATCAAATCAATACATAAACTACTTTTGTTCAACACCTAACGGAGTTGGAGTCTTTTGAAACACATTTACTATAAATATTTGACTCCGAATGGAGTCATCCACATTAGCAATGTAAATTTAGTTTCGTTACAGTGTAACGAGGTATTATTCAAAATAATATCATTCAAAATTCAAAATTGATTCACTCACTCCGAATCCAATAATCGGCTGATGTCGAATTTGAGAGAGCCATTACTCGGTCGTTTGGCATCTCCATCTGCAATTTCTCCCTCTTTGTCAATAAGCACATATCGGGGCAGTCCTGTCACCAGCAGTTTGGTATAAGCAGAATCTTTGAGGGCTTCGTCCATTAAATAATGGTCGCCGCCTACCTGCAATTTTGCGATGTTTTTTCGCCATTGTCCGTCCGAATCATCTGATGATAAATAAATGAATGCCACATCTTTGTCGTGGAAATACTCCTTCAATTGAGGAGAATGGGTCATTTCTTCCATGCAGGGTTTGCACCAACTTGCCCAAAAATCCAGATACACGACTTTTCCTCTGTATTGTGAAAGCAACTGGTCGAAGGTAAGTGGTGATTCTTGATTCACCATAAACAAACGTGCATCAACAGGTGGTTTGATGGCACTCATTTCGGTACTAAACTTATTGAAGCGTTTCTTCAATAATTGCTTCAATTTAGGATCTGTTCCTGTTTTCATAAATTGGTCGTACAATCCATTGGCGTAGCTTGATTCGGCATCAATCAGCACCAATGCCAAGTGTGCTTGAATGTGGTCTAGTACTTTCCCATTGAAGGCTTTTGGAGCAATTTGGGAAGCTCTAACAAGCCACGGTTCACCTCTGTCTTTTCGCTGTTGCTGCATTTGAATCGGATCCCTCATGCACATTTGTCGCAGGTGATTCTCCAAAAACTTCAAGTATTCACTTGCTACCAATGCTTCGGGATTGGTCATACTGAATTGAAGGGCAAAGTCAATATATCCGTCGTTGAGTTTATTCGATGTTTTGTAGAAATAGCTGGTAGTTCGGTTGGCAGTTCGGTATTCTATTGAAGATTGAGCCCAGGTTTTGAAAGCCAAAGACTCACCTTCGTTGTTTTCTAAATATTTTCTCAAAAAAATATTTTCCTTCATTCTAAGCTCTTGGCAGTGATTACTGAATGTTCCTGCACTCATCACTGTGCGTCTTTGTGTCAAATCGTACTCGATATTGTCCTCATGGAATCTTTTGCGGTATTCTTTGCAGTAATTGTTGTGAACTTCGCCTCCTCCATCAAATTTCAAACTGCTGTCGAACATGGTATTGTTGAAGCTAATTTTAACAATTTCTCCAGGGCTTAAAAACATTTGTGCTTTCTTGCCATCGTATTCAAAGTAAGCTGGAGTAGGTTTTTCGAGAAGAATTTTTAATTGAAAATTGCCGATTTCATTGGGAATTACTTCGTATTTTTTGCTGCGAAGAAGGTCGTCTAAGTAAAAGACAATGGTAGATTGTTTAAAAACATTGTGTTCCATAACACCCACAGCTTCATCTATTTTACCCGATATTTGAACAGTTTGTGCTTGGGCTGGTGAGGGGTGACAGGCATTGAAGATACTAGCAACTATTAATAGTAGGATTACAAATCGCTTCATTGGAAAATGATTATAAAAAATAGTAATAAAAGTAGGGGAATTTAGTGAATTCAAACTCAATTTACCATGCAGGCTTAAACTAAGTTGAATTTGGGTCTGTTTTGGAGGAGTGTGGAATGTGTTATTTAAGCTTGTAAAAATACTATTTTTTAGACGATTCTATATCTTTTGAGAGTCTGTTCTTCAATATTTGGAAAATATCATAAAAAAACGAGCGACTTCAAAGAAATCGCTCGTTGATTAAGAGCCTTAACCCTCGCTTTTAATTAATTGATTGTCTGCTATTTCAAAGATGCAGGACTTCCTGCTTCCAATACAACAAAAGAATTATTGACACCATTCAATAAAGTTTCAAAGCTTGCAGCAGAAGGAATTCTTCCACCTAAATAATCGAATTCTCGAATAAAACCCAAACTGCCATTTCTTTTTACACCCAAAACTGCCAAACGATTGACGGTTTGTGAAGGATGTCCTGGATCAGGATTGTGGTCGAAAACGTAAAAATGCAATGTTCCGTTTAAGAATTTAACTGATTTACCTATCTTATTGAATATGCTAACTGCCAAACCACTATCATAGGTCATTTGAGAATTGTCCCAATTGATGCTCAATGTATGGGCTTGTGGCCCGACTCCTACTGCCGAACCTAAATCATAGTAAGCGTGTCCTGCTTTTGTGATATAGGCAACTGTTTCTACGCCTGTTGCAGAACCTGATGAACCTCCTATGGATTTTTGAGCATAAGAAGTTGTGTAAGTGATTAATAAACAAAGGGTTAATAAGAATGCTTTTTTCATTTGTTTTGAGATTTTAAATAAATAAGTTAAAGAAAGAAGAGGAGGTTTGCATGTTTTCAAAGGTAAACCAAAGTCGATAAGCTCAAAAACAAAAAAAAACAAAATTGTAGGAGTTCAAGAGGTTTTAGGCAAAAAAAAATTAAGTTAGGCATTCCTGAAATTTAATCGACTCACTTACAAAGTATTGTTTGAATTTGCATATGAATAACAAACAAAACACAAAAACCCCTCAGTATCACTAAAAGACACCAAGGGGTTTCAAAAAACTATTTCAATCTTTTCAGAAATTGGAATTTATCTCATCAATCCGACACTGCGATTTACAAACTCCGTCAAAGCCGCACCTTTCAACATACCTTGTTGAAGCAATGCCAAATCATACAACTGTTTTGCAGCCGCTGCTTGGTTTTCACCTTCACCTTCCAAGATTTTCGCTACCACAGGATGGTTCGCATTCACCACCACATTGAAGAATTCAGGCATGTCGCCATACATACTTTGACCACCCAAATTGCTCATGTCTTTCATTCGACGCATAAACTCAGGCTTGGTAATTACCACAGGATTTTCGCTGCCCGACAAAGGCTCTACTTGAACAGAAACTTTGTCGTCACCAATTTGTCCTTTGAACAATTCGGTCAAGGATTTTTCTTGGTCTTCGGTCAAAACAGAAACATTTCCGCCTTCCTTCTCAAT
>JBMYXW010000049.1:0-10465 GCA_049608825.1 Chitinophagales bacterium | reverse complement strand
GGACCTACTTGTGTGACAGTTGCGATTACAAAGGACTGTGATTTCGGCAATTGTCCCAATTTTATTGAGGCTTTGGTTGCTGAAAATCAATTGTGTCAAGGTGAAGCAGGGCAGTTTGAAGTATTGCTTACCAATACAGATAAGTGGTTGGTAGCAAATGACAATGATACCAATTGGCAGTTTGACAATGAAGGTTTTGGTAATTTTACTTTGCCAAGTAATATCGCTGCGTATTTTTCTGGCGACAACGATGAAATAGATAATGCTTCATTGACTTCGCCTTTTATCAATTTAGAAGGGTTAACAGATGTTACATTGAGTTTTGATATTAACTTCCAAAACCAAACTTTTGGGGATGAAGAATTAGATATATTGTTCTTCAATGCTGGTACTGGAATGTGGGATTCACAGTCTTTCCTTCAAACAGATACACCTCCAAATTGTTTCTTTCCAAATGTTTGTTCTACAAATCTTTCTTTCAATATTACAGACCCTGCCTATCTGACGGCTGCATTTCAAGTACAATTTGTCTATATAGATAATGGAGATACGTTTTCAAATGGAGTAGGTGTTGACAATATTGAAGTACTAAATAACATGCCTGCAGAAGAAGAAGAAGCTCAAATTTTCTTTGAAGACTTTGAGAATGGAAATGTTACTTATCAAGTTACTTGGGTTGATCCAGATGGAAATACTTTTGATGGTTTAGAAGCAGAAATTCCATTATTCCTAACGGGCAATCTTGGAAATACTTGTATATCAGAAACAAAACAGGTTGGATATTCTGTTGTTTGTTTAGACAATGGCGAAATTGTTGAACAAGGATTCGTAACAGTAGAGGTATTCCCAACATTAACAGAAGGTATTCATTTCGAATTGCCTGATGAACAAGGTTGTGAATTGGAAATTGCCATAAACTGTGGTACTCAAGGAAATGTTGAAGTATTGTATTCTGCAACAGGAGATCCTAATAGTTTTGGACCTCAAATTCCTATGGGTCTTTCTTCAGGTGCAGCTCAAACAATCTTTTACCAAATAAACACACTTGAAGCACCTACTAAATGTGCAGCAACAGGTGTTTATACGGCTAGCTGTCCTTTTGAATGTCCTACTATTATAGAAAGAGATATTGCAGTGGAGGCTTGTGGTAACAGTCTTACTTTATTTAATATAGAAACAGATATTCCATTTGTAGAATCTGCTGTTAATACTTATAGTGGTACAAACTCTAATCGACCATATTGGACACGTCCTGTTGATGTTGGACCAACTGTCTTCCCAGAGGATGTACGCTTTGACATATTTTCTTTCACTGTATCTGCTAATGGAGATTATGATCTTAATGTGAACTTCAATGGTTTCAATGGTTATCTACATCTCTATGAAGATTCATTTGACCCAACAGCACCTTTTTCTAACTTGATTGCTGCTGAAGATGGTGTAGGTACCAGTGCATCTATAGAAGAAGCCTTTGAGGCAGGTAAAACTTACTATTTGATAGTAAGTGGTAATACTCCTAGTGATTTGGGTAATTTCACTATAGATATTTCTGGCGAATTGAATTTTGTGATTCATAATGTACCAACAATAGAAGTAACATGGTCTTACAATGCAGAGCAATATACAAGTGGATTCCCAACTCCAATTAGATTGGAGATAGTAGATGCAGTTTGTGGAAAAGAAACACAACCCATTTACTACTCTGTCATTTGTACTGCTCTTGATGCAGGTATAAGTTTTGATGTTGTTAAAGTAGATGTATATACTCAATTGGAAGTTAATGTAGATTTTGCAATACCTGAATTATATCAAGATTCAAACAAAAGCTGCAGTGCTGCATTGCTTAATACACAGTGTCCAAAGGAGTCAATAGAATTTGCTTATTCTACGAGTCCTGATGGACCATTTACTTCTGACCCACCTGCCCTTACAGAAGGAACAGGTCTTGTGGTTTATTATACTGTAAATCTTGTAGATGGCCCTGTTGGGTGTGGTGTTTCAGGTGATAGTTATATTGTAGCTTGTCCTAGTTGCCCTACCTTCAATGAGGCGACAGCTAGTTCATCAATAATGTGTACTGATACAGATGTTACTTTTGAGTCAGATATTGAAGGCGGTCTTTTGCAAGTACAAGGTACGATTACAAGTATTTCAGGAACAAATGAGGGAGGTCCAGTGATTAATTTGGGACAAGTATTTGGAACAAGCCCTTCTGATGTATTTATTTTTAATGTGCCTGTATCTGGAACTTACATTATCAGTCAAACTCAAGATTTTGATGGAATCCTTAACTTGTATGAAGGTGGGTTTGATACCAATAATCCTGATAATGATTTAATTGCTCAAAACAACAATGGTCCTAACGGAATTGGAACTTCTGAGATAACTATTAATTTAACTGCTGGTAGGACTTATTACTTGGTAACAGCAGGTCATGCAGACCCAATTGGTGGTAATAGTGATGGAAGTGGGTCTGAAGGAAGCTTCACAACAACCTTCTCTTCTGGCGTATCTCCATTGTTGCAGGTATTTGACTTACAGTGGCTATATGGTTTCCAAGGTTCTAATGCAAGCGAAACGGTCTTTACGATTATTAATGGTCAGACTTGTGGCGTTGATAAACAAAGCGTTAGTTTGGAAGTTATTTGTAGAGGTAGTCAGGAAGCAATAGCAGATACAACTATTGAATTAACAGTTTATCCTGTACTTTCTCCGTTAGTAAACTACTTTATTCCAGGACAGATTGCACCAGGCATTCCCGATACTGATCAGTGTGCTGTAGAATTGATTAACGACTTGTGTGCTCCTACTGATACCAGATTGACTATTGAATATTCTTTGGATGGTGTAAATTTCTTTGAATTAACAGAAGATGATTTGGACACTCCAGATGTAGATGAGTCTTATACATTGGATTCATTGTTCAATAATCAAACTCCTGTTGATAGTAATGAAGGGGAAGTGTTTGATTTGGAAAGCAAAGAAAATGCTTTGCTAAATACAGGTGAGGTAGCATTTATTTACTATCAAGTAGATAGGGCTAACGCACCTGCAGCCTGTAAATCGGCTTCAGGAGATTTCCAACAAGCTTGTATTGACTTTGATGGTTCTGATGGAGGAGCTGTTTGTCCTGTATATATTTCTAGTACAGTGAATAATGTAACAACTCCAAGCATTGGAGAAGCTTGTTCAAATACAATTGTTGATTTTTCTATTGATATAGATTTTGATATTATTCCTGGTTTGGGGATTCCTAACTATACGACTCAATGGTTTGGTCCTAATGGAGAACAACCTAATCCTATGGAGAGAACTTTATTGAGTAAGTCCTATCCTGTAAGTAGTAATTCTTTCTGTGAAATCAGACAAGATTCTGCAACGGTTGCATTGGATTGTGTAAGTAGTTTTCCTGAAGGGCCTGCTGCTGATTTTCCACAATTCATCAATATTGTAGTAGATATTCATCCATTGCCTCCTACAAATCCTGCTAACTTCTTTACATTCAGTACGGATGGCTGTAAAGGTATTATCATCGAAAACACAGGTTGTGATTTGGTTGATTATGTTGCATTAACAGAACCAACATTCCCACTACAAGTAAATGAAGTGGGTACAGCTGTGTACGAATTAAACTGGGACGGTGGGCCTTGTTGTGCGCCTGGCGTAGAATTGAACCGTGTTTCTGATGGTAGTTTTGAAGCAACCCCCCCTGGTATCTCATTGCCGAATTGGAGTATTCAATACACTAGTACTGATGCACCAACACTTCCTTCAAGTGGACACACCTTCTTGCCTCACTGTGATGATTTGACCTGTAATAGTGGTGGTTCTGTGTTAGACCCTGTTCCTTTTAACCTAGAGGTAAATGCTGTAAGTTCTGGTTTAATTGATGGTAAGCCTGATGCCCTTTGGGGATACTTATGGTTTGGTGGTGTGAATGCCAATCCCGATTTCAGTGATGTAGAATATGAGGAGTTTGCTTCTCAAGGTTTATTAATACCTGTGAATGCAGATGTAATTGAATTCAGTTTCTTGAACAATTCTTGTTCTACCAATGGTCCTAACTTCGACTTTATTGAATTAACAATTGATGGAGAGCAAGTTTGGTTACAAACAACCGATCCTAATGCTACTGACGAGCAGAGTGCTCCTTGTGGTGGTGGTTATAATGATGTTGAAATAGATGTAACGGATTGGGCTGATGGATTGCAGCACGTAATTACTTTCCACGGTCATTTCTATGGAAATGGTGGCAATACCAACTTCGGTATTGACGATGTTGAGGTATTTACAGATTGTGATTATAGCAATGTAGAAGCATTGGTAGAAGTAGATTATAGCTGTCTTTGTGGTGAGCCACTTGATCCTCCTTATGGTGGAAATGCAACAGGCTGTGGTTCTGTAACCTATTCATTGCCTACAAGTGTTCCTGTTGATAATGATGAATTGGCTGTTTTCACGTGGACTGACTTTACAACGGGTGAAGTTGTTCCTGCTGGGGTTGAATTTACAATGGATCATGCAGGTGGTTGTGCAGGTGTTCAATCTAGAACGTTTGTAGTAGAAGTGACTTGTTCTGAAGATGCTGACTTTTCTGCATTTGGAGGTGCCTATACAGTATCGGTTTATCCTCCAATTGAAGAAGATGATTTTGAATTACCTGCTCCAAATAGCTGTTCTCCTGAGATTCTAATCACGGATGGTTGTGGTGACGATACCCCATTTGCAGTATTCTATTCTACGGATAATGAGAATTTCTCGGCAACTGTTCCTGCTGACTTGAATCAAGGAACTAGTCAAGAGTTTTTCTATAAAATTACTGCGGGAAATGAAGCACAAGCACCGTTTGGTACAAACTGCGTAGTAGAAGGGCAATACACGATTACGTGTACTCAGTGTCCTTTCCCAACACTTGTAACAGGTGTTGAAGGAGATAGATGTGGTGATGACTTGGGCGCAAATGCTGAAATTAACTTAGACGGTACATTCATTGCTCCAACTTCTGTTGAATGGTTTATCAATGGTGAAAGTACTGGTGTGACTGGTACGGTTTACGAAGGTGACTTCCCAGCAGTGGATGGATGTTCTTCTGTTACTTACAATTTGACAGCAAAGGTTATTTGTTCATTGGATAATGCAGAGATTTCTGTTTCTGCTGGTAGTGTGACAGTATATGGATTGCCAACATTGGATGAAGATTTCAACCAACCTAGCTTCTGTAGTCCTACTTTAGCAAATGTTTGTGAAGGCGTAAATGTAAGTTATAGTGTGAATGGTTTAGCTGTTGATGGTGAACCAACAGATGTTGCAAATGGTGCAATTGTCGCTTATACAATAGGCGTTGATGGTGCTCCAGAGGGATGTGTATCTACTGGATTCTATTTCTACAATTGTCCTGAATGTGCTGATATAGAATTGGCAACTGGTATTGAAGGAGAGTTCTGTGCATCAGATGTAGATGTATTAGCTGCTGTATCTGCTTCAGGAGGTATAAATTCTACATCTTCTTGTGAATGGTTTATCAATGGTGAGCCTACTGGGTTTATCGGATTTGTTTACCAAGCTACCTTAGCTTCTGCTGATATTGTAGAACCAACTTCTTACAACTTGACAAGTGTATGTTCTTGTACAGTTCAAGATGGTGATGACATTGTAGAATTTGCAGACCCAGTGATAGTAGATGCAGGTACTGTATTTGTATTCCCCGCGCCTCAATTGAGTGCTGTAAGTTCCGAAGAACAATCTATCTGTTCTGGGGAATCTACTGAACTTTCTGTAAGTATTGTCAATGCAGATCCTTCGGACATTGTATGGACGAACACCGCAGGTGAAATCGTAGGTACAGGTACTACTATCAATACAGGTGAAATTGAAAATGCTGTGAACTGTGATGGTCAGTTGGAAACGTTTACTGCTTCTATTGCAGGAGGTACAGTTCCAAGTTGTGACGATGCAGTAAGCGCTGCTTTTGAAGTAAATGTACTTCCTGATGCAGGTACTAATATTGCTGTTATCCAAGATGGTTGTACCGTATCCATCTTAGGTGTTTGTGAAGGATTCACAATTGTTCACAGAGCTGACGATGGCCCACTTTTGGTAGGTAATACCTTTACTGCTGCGGCTCCTGCGCCAGGCGAAATATCTCAAGTAGATGTTGAATTTGTTGTAACGAGTACAAACGGTTGTGGTAACTTATCTATACCGACAGCATTTGAATGTTTCGGTCAAGAATTGGGTAGTATTAGTGGTATCGCTTTCCGTGACTTGAATCAAGATGGTATCTGGCAATCAACTGAAGAAGGACCTGGTTTGGCTGCTGAAATTGAGCCTGGTATTCCTGATTTACTTGTTCGTCTATACAGAATAGCGGATACAGGTGAAGAAATTCTTGTAAGCACTACATTTACAGATTCTCAAGGAGTATATGTCTTCAATAATTTAGATACTGGTACTTACTATGTCTTGTTTGACATTCCTCAAGGATTTATTGCTTCTCCTGCGGATCAATTTGCAGACGAAAACTTTGACAGTGATATTGATGCAGGTGGTCGTACCGATAATATTGACATCAATGAAGGAGATGATCGTTCAGGTGTGAATGCAGGTATGTTCTTTGAAGGGTGTGCAGGTGACCCAGGTGTAATGCCTAGCGAAGCTCTTGCGTTGTGTGCAGGTGACCAAATTGCAACAGTAGCAGCAAGTGGTGCGAATGTTCCTGATGGATATGCTCAAATTTACGTATTACACGATGGTTCGGGTGCTACATTAGGTGACGTTGTTGCTGTAAATGAAAACGACGGTACTTTCACTGCGGAACAAGCAGGTAATTTCGGAACATTTTATATATCTTCTGTAGTCGGTCCTGACAACGATGGAGACGGACTTCCTGATTCGGATGATCCTTGTACGCAAGTAGCAAGTGGTACAGCTGTTTCTATCTTAGATGGCTTATTAGTTGGACACAGTGCGAATATTAATAAAGTCGCCAATACCTACGAACTTTCTGTTAATGTAACAGGTGGTAGCAACACTACTTATACGGTTAATGTTATCGTGACGGATATAGAGGGCAATGTAGTATTTGAAGACGACTTTGTTTACACTGAAGGAGACGATGCAATTGTAATTCCAGATTTACCACTTAGTACAACTTACGTGGTAACTGCAAACGATGGCAGTGCTTGTGAAGGTGTTGAAGAGAACTTTGTGGAAGGTACTGTTGGAATCGAATTACTTGACTTCTCTGGTGAAGTTCAAGAATCTGGCAACCTATTGAACTGGATTACAGCAAGTGAAATCAACAATGACTTCTTTACACTTTACCACTCAACGGATAAAGTGAACTTCAAAGCAGTCAGCGTAGTAGATGGTGCTGGAAATAGTTCTGCTGCTAATAGCTACAACTTCTTACACAGAGATGCTCCAAATGGCGTAAGTTACTATCGTTTAGACCAAACTGATTTTGACGGAACGAGTACTTCTTCCAATGTCATTAGCTTGGTTCGTGGCGAAGGCGGCTTTAATCTCATTGAAGTAATGCCTGTACCAGCTCGTGACTTTGTGAATCTTACCTTTACGAGCATCGAAGATGTTGAAGTAACAGGTCAGTTACACAGTGTAAGCGGCAAAGTATTGGCTACTTTCAAAGTAGATGCAAAAGGTGGTTTGAATACAATTAAAGTAGATGTAAGTAGATACCCAATTGGTGTATATCTATTGACTATCAACAATGGTAATCAACTACTTAGTACGAAGGTTATTAAGGAATAATAATAACCATGGATGAATAATAAACAGGAGATGCTGAATTGACAGCATCTCTTGTTTTACCAGATAAAAAGAAGCCCTCAGAACTACTTAATTTAGTTTTGAGGGCTTTTTTATTGTTAATAAGGAATATTTCTGTGACAATTTTAGTGATTTACCAGTAGAAAATATATCGTTTTGTCGTTTTAGTACGTTAGTTTTAGGATGCTTTGCTTCACTTTTAATTTCATATTGAATATTTTATGAAATTAAGAATGGATTGAAAATGAGTGTAATAATATGGATGCTTTTCTAATTAGAAGCAACCATTTGAATTACCTTTTCGTTGAAAAAAATAGAATCAACACACGTTCATGGATATTGCTTTGAAACTTTACAAACAACAGGCACTTAGTAAAAGTCAAGAACTACTTGCAGGGTGTATTCGAGGAGAAAGAATGTACCAAAAGGAGTTGTATCATAAATACTATGGTAGGATGACGGGGGTATGTATGCGATATACAAACAACAGAGAAGAGGCCAGAGATATACTGAATGAGGGATTTATGAAAGTTTTTAAAAACTTGGCTAAGTATAAGCCCAATCATTCCTTGGAGGCTTGGATTAAACGGATAATGATAAATACATCTATTGATCATTACCGTAAAAATAAAAAACTCCGAAACAATGTGGATATAGAATATGCTTCGACTAAGCCCGCCGAAGGAAACGTCAATATAATTAGTCAGTTATCTGCAGAAGAAATATTGAAGTTGGTCCAAAAACTGACTCCTGCCTACCGAACAGTTTTTAATCTTTATGTCATCGAAGGATACAATCACCGGGAGGTTGGAGAAAAGCTTGGAATCAGCGAAGGAACATCAAAATCTAATTTGGCAAAGGCAAGAGGCAAGTTACGAGCAATGATAAAAACAGAGCTTAAAGAGTATTCACGGTGATTTGATTAGTTTTAGTAAATTTAACAATAATTAGACGAACGATTCATCAAAATAATGAGGGACGAATTAAATCAATACGAAATGATGGAGGAAAGACTTCGAAGAGAATTATCGAAGTATGAAGCCTCTTTTGAGCCTGACGATTGGATGTTAATGGAAGAAAAATTAGACGAAGCAGATGCCTCCTATTTTGCTTTTGCCAGCCATCCATATTTTAGGCTAGCTGCCGCAGCACTTTTTCTATTGACTTCTTTGTATGGGGTAGAATCTTTGATAAGCACCTATTTTTCTACTTCCAATGATAATTATACACACATTACTCCAATAGACCGAGACAATCAAAAGAAGGATGAAACGATAAAAAGTATTGTCAATAGTAGTGGTATAAGTAATGAAAATGGCTACGAATACAATAATGAATCTTCAATAAACAAGGCTACTACTTCAATTGGAAATTCAACGGATGTTGATATCGCCTTAAACATTCAAACCAATTATCGTGATTCTTCAAACAAGAATTGGAATTCTTATTCGACAGAAGAACAAGAATTCGAGATTCAAAGTGAGAAGTTAAATGGACAGAAATCATCTGAGAATTTCATAAGTTTAGCAGCTCATTCAGAAAGAAGAATGTCGAGATTACCGATAGCTATTCCCTTCAATGAAAATTTGGTTCAAATAGAAGATAGAATTATACGAAAAAAACGACGGATGCCAGGTAAAAGAACCGTAAGAACCAAAATTACACATTCTTTGACATCAAGCCCAAGTGTACCAAAATCAAACCAAAGTAAGGTAAGTATAGGTTTATATACTTCAATAGACAAGAATTTTTTGGATTTCAGTACAACAATGCAAAGTGGTGTTTCTTCGGGAATTGAAGTGAAAATCAAACCAAAGGAAGATGGGAAGTTTTCTTTGATAACTGGAGTAGGCTATTCTCGTAAAAAATTCAAAACAGAAGATGTGCCAAACAATCCTTTAATGAGTTTTTTAAGATTAGGAGGCTTTGGAGACCGAACCGAAAATACAACCAGCACTTTTACTTCAGAAATGGAAGTAGTAGAAGTTCCTTTATTGGTACAATATACTTTTGGTAAGGAATCTAAAAAAGTACAGCCATACATAGAAGCAGGAACAATGGTATATATTCCTATAAATCAACAATACACTTATCGTTCGACCAGTAGTTGGAATCAAACTTATACTTCTCAAATACCTCCAAATCAAATAGGTGGTGATGGAACGGGGCATGTTTCGGAAGCGAATGTTGGTTTAGAAATTAGAGGCGAACATAAAAATGGTTCTAGCAAGCCTTATTTGGGAATTGCGAATGTCAATGCAGGTGTGAATGTGCAGCTTTCTAAGAGAGTAAATGCCCATATAGAAGGGCAGGTAAAAGGAAGTCTGGGAAAACACAAATTGGATCGTTCAATTCCAGAAACAGAGCTGAACATTGGTTTGTCAGGCGGCAATACTATCAGTGAAAATAACTTCAATAACCGAAAAGGATTATATACACTTGGCTTACAGTTAGGTGTAAGCTGTGCGTTATAAGGCTAATAAACGTATTTAACTCCCTCAATGCAACTTTTTTACGCTCCTCAAATTACCCAAAACAACTTTGTTTTAAATGAGACTGAATCCAGACATTGTATTCAAGTCCTACGGCATGGAATGGGAGACATACTTCAAATAGTCGATGGAGTAGGAGGGATGTACAAAGCAGTCGTTACACATGCCCATCCTAAAAAATGTGC
>JBMYXW010000048.1:0-10507 GCA_049608825.1 Chitinophagales bacterium | reverse complement strand
GTATTAAAACATAACTCTTCTATTCGTTTTATAGATGAAATATATTGCTCCGCTAGAGGAATGATTTCTGTTGCAGAAACTAAATTTAACAATAATGAATTTGAAGATATAGCTTATTATGAGCCTTACTATCTAAAAAAATATTTGCCTAAACATAAAACAAAAACACTATTCAAGCGTTCGTGATAGAGGAAACTTTCTAATATTAAGAAATATTTTGTATCTTTGTATATAAGGGAACTAAAGAAAAACAGGGATGTTTTTCTAAAAATACGCACTTTTTTTTTATTAACTTTTTTAATTTTTATCTAAATGGGAACTTTAGCTAATGCAGTAGTAATCCGCAA
Source organism: Chitinophagales bacterium (assembly GCA_049608825.1). Lineage (GTDB taxonomy): Bacteria > Bacteroidota > Bacteroidia > Chitinophagales > UBA2359 > JAUHXA01. Next base: position 10,160 of record JBMYXW010000048.1, on the reverse strand, counting down.
GGATTCAGACAATCCAATTACCTTGAACTATGAACTGCTCCGCAAAGCAGTATTGGTGTTGAGAGCTGTTAACCACAAACTCCGCCAATCCATTGTTCATCTATTGGAAGAACACAAAAAATTGACCGTAACTGAAATTTACGTGAAATTACGACTTGAACAATCCGTTGCATCTCAACATTTGGCTATTTTACGCAAAGCTGGTGTGGTAGTAACAGAAAGAGATGGTAAGTACATCTTCTATTCTTTGAACCACGACCGTATTGCAGAAATAGCACAATTAGTTGAAGAACTGGCACGTTAATTGAGCAATATTTTTTGTAGGAAAGTCCTGGTGTAATTGGTATTATAGCAGGACTTTTTCTTTATCAACTCGCATATACTTTTTTCGTATATACATTATTGTTACTCATTAAAAACAAAGTTAAAATGGCAGCTTTAGACCAGCACAATTTAGACAATGCTTCTGAATTACTCAGAGCAATCGCTCATCCACTTAGATTATCTATTATCGAATTTATTGACAAAAATGGCATTATCAATGTCAATAAAATCTATAATACGCTCAAATTGGAGCAATCCATCACCTCACAACACCTAAGAATCCTTCGCAATGCGGAAGTAGTAGAGACCCGTAGAGAAGGAAAGTATATCTACTACACTTTAAACCATGATAAAATAGAGCAAGTTGATGAAGCGCTTGCAGGATATTTATCGTCGGTAAGAGAACGAGAAATGAAAGCTTAACCTGTGGATATTTTTATATCCCAACTAAAAAAAGAGCGAATAATGAAGAGTTTAGTGAAAAAAACTCAATCATTATTCGCTCTTTTTTGTTTCAACCCTAAGCCATCTCACTTCAATATGTAATAGTTCAAAATGCTTGCTCCTTACCCATAATATTGGAAAAAAATCAATCAAATGAAAGTTTATAAGTAGCACAGGGAATCCAGATTCCCTGTGCTATTTATAAAAAATGTTCCTAATGGAAAACTGTCACATTTCCTGTCATGAGTTGGGTGAATCCATTGGAGAATTCAACCCTTACCCAATAAACATAGACACCAACAGGAACCGTTTCATCTTTGTAAGTACCATCCCAAAAAGAAGTTGGATCTGTGGTTTCGTAAAGCATTTCACCCCAACGATTGTAAATCTGCATTTCCATACCAACTGCTAATTCATCCAACATAGGACGGAAAATGTCGTTTACACCATCTCCATTGGGTGAGAACGCATTCGCTATTATCAATTCGGGAACAGGTTCAGGAATAATAACATTTACCAAAACACTTTTGGTTAGACTACAACCACCTTCATCTGTTATAGTCAGCGTATAAGTTGTTGTTTCGATAGGAGTAGCTATAGGGTCAGCGCAGTCATCACAACTCAGTGTTTCTGCATTGTCCCAACTATAAGTTATAACCGTATTGGGTATAGTAGAATTAGCAAGAGCGGTAAGCATTGTACTATCCCTCTCAGTAATCGACACTGTCTCAGGCATTAACAAACTCACATCAGTAATATCAATTGTATCTTGTATAACCTCCGATACACAACCATCATCTGAAGTAAGTTGCAAACTAATTATTTTGACACCTATATCCGTCCAACTAAGTGTATAAGGTCCTGCACCTGTACCCGATAGAATTTCTGCTCCATTGAAGCCTCCCCAATCAAAACCATTATCTGATACATTAGCTGGCAAATTACCTGCATCTATACTAAGTGTAACTGTTTCACCAAGACAAGCCTGATTGCGTTCTATAATAAAACTCGTGTTAGGTAATTCAAATACATTAACCTCCAACGAATCCACATAAGGACAACCCGTATCTGGATTTGTATAGTTGTAATAAATGGTGTGTGTACCTGCTCCCATCAATGCAGGATTGAAATCACCCACAGGAGTTGGGTCGTCGTTGATGGTGAAAGCTCCACCTGTTGGATTGGCACTCAATAATGTCGCTGCTTCATCCAAACAGAAAGAAGTATTGTCCATCATTATTTCGAGAGCCAATTCGGGGCAGTCTGATGCAATACAAGAAGTTGCTCCTGCAATGCCATTGCCGCAAGGCGCATCACCCAATGGTTCTACAACTATGCTGACTTCATCACCTGGTACCAAGCCCGTTGCAGTATAAGTTTCGCCTATAAAAGCAGGGTCGTCAAAAGTAGGAATGGTATTGACAATCACGCTGACATTGTAGGTTGTTGCCACATTGTTCCATTCAAAGGTAATGTCGTTTTGGGTCACGTCTGTACAGGTCACAATAGGTGTTTCCAATGGAGCAATGACTTCCATGGTAATACTCGTTTCGTCTTGACAGCCATTCAATTCCACAGTCACACTGATGGTTTTTGTGCCTTCGCTGTCCCAAGTTACTTGCCAAGGGCCTTCACCCATTTGTGTTGTAGGAATTGCGCCTGTTCCAAAGTCCCAAGTGAAATTTGCGCCTGTTGGGGCTGTTCCAGTGTAACTCACCTCTACCAATTCGCTAATGCAAGCATCCAACAAGGCGGCAATATCGGCTTGTGGCTGCTCATCAATGGTAACTTGTGCAGAAGTAGAACCTGAACAAGAACCTTGTGTGTAGGTATAATTGATGGTGTAGGTGCCTGGAGCTTGATTGGTGTCAAACTCGGTAATGACTACACTATTCAATATAAACTCGCCTGTTCCTGTATCGTCACCACCTGTATTCGTAGCCGTCAATGGGATAGTTCCTGAATCTTGACAATAAGCAGCATCCAAATTGTCAATGGTTGGTGTAATTGTTGGGCAGTTTTCTGCAAAACAAGTTTGTTCAGCCGTTGGGCTATCACCACAAGGAGCAGTTCCAACAGCATACAATACGATTCGTACTTCATCACCAGGTACCAATCCATTTCGGTCATAAGTTGTAGCAAAAGTACTTTGAGCACTCAAGTCTAAAGCCCCATTGAGATACACATCGTAAATGAACTCGCCCGTTCCTCCAACATCGTTCCAGTTAAAACTCACACTGTTTTCGGTACTCCCTCCACAGCTAATAGTAGGAGCAGGAAGTGGGTCAAATACTTCAATGGTCGTTGTTGCAGCCGTTGCAGTACATCCATTTTCATCCAAATTGAGGGTTATAGTTTTTACACCACTTGAAGTCCACGAAACATTGTGTGGTCCTGCGGTATTGGCAGTTTGAGGATTGGCATCTGCGCCAAAATCCCAGTTGTAATTTGCTGTTGCGCCAGCACTACCCGTAAAGCTGATGTCTATGCTTCCATCCAAACAAATTTCGGTGGCAGACACTGCTATATCGGCTGTTGGACGGGTATTGACCGTTACTTGTTCAGAGGTGCTAAAGTCGCACTCTCCATCTGTATAAGTATAGTTGATGGTGAATGTTCCAGACAAACCGCATGGGTCGAAAGTCGTAATGGCTGCTGGGTTGGCATCCAAAGTGAATGTTCCACCTGTAGGTGTAGCGGTCAATGTGATTGGACTACCACAATCATCACAATACTCAGTATCTAATCCTGTAATTTGTGGATTGATGACTGGACAATCTTGCGCTACACATACTTGTGTATCGGAATCACTGTCTCCACAAGGATCAGTTCCCAATGCAGTGACTGTGATTTCTACAGATTGACCTGGAGTAAGTGGTGAAACGGTATAAGAAATTGTTCCTGCTGCAAGATTGTCGCTTACAGGTGCACCACTGTCAATTGTGTAACTGATAGAATAACCTGTGCTTCCTGCAATATTAGTCCACTCGAATGTTACGGAAGTTTGGTTGGTAGTACCACAGGTGATATTTGGAGTTGCCAAAGGCGCAACGATGGTGATGGTTTGACTGGTTTCATCCAAACACCCATTGTCATTTACTGCCAATGTGATGGTTTTTGTTCCTGCCGAACTGTAAGTAATGGCAGGAGGATTGATACTGGTAGAGCTTGAAGTAGAAGCCCCTGCTCCAAAATTCCAATCATAACTGTCAACGCCTGCCGAACCATTGAAGGTGAAAGTGACAGGTTCGCCTATGCAAAATTCGGTTGTATTTCCTGCAATATCAAAAGAAGCTGTTGGTACTTCAAAGACTTCAATTTGAGTTGTTTCATTGTAGGGAGGGCAGTTGGTATCGGGGTCGGTATAGTCCAAGCTTATGGTGTGAATGCCTGTGCCTGCTGTTGTAGGATTGAAAGACGCACTACTATTGCCGTTTTGAGCCACGCCATTTCCGCTGATAACTGCGCCAACAGGTGCTACAAAATTGAAGTTGATTGCAGCTCCGTTTGCACAAACATCATTGGGCAAGCCACTGATGGTGAGTATTTCGCTGCAATCAATAGCCGTACAAGTAAACGCTTCGGCAGGTGCAGCAGTGGTACAAGGGTCAAATGCAACGGCTCGCAAACCATTTATGCGAACTTCTGTGCCTGGCTCCAAATCACAAATAGTATAACTATTAGTAGCACTTGACAATCCTGTTTGAATCATGGTGCTTTCACCTGGAGGTGTAATGGATAGACTAAAGGTATAGCCATTGTCGCCATCAGATGTTGTCCACTCAAAGGTCACACAGTCTTCGGTAGATGGGCCACAGGAGATAGTGGGGGTTTGAGGTTCTGGAATGATTTCTAAGTCGTCTGAGAACATTTCTGATGGACAACCATTTGCAGTCACTATCAAGGTAATTGTTTTGATTCCTGTTGTACTCCAAACCACATTGTGTGGTCCTTCGCCTGTTAGTCCAAGTGTCACCACATCTTCACCAAAATCCCATTCAAAACCTTCTACATCGACTGTACCATTGTAGGTAATGGTCGCACCAGAACCTTCACAAACAGGATTTGGGTTGATGGTAAAAGGAGCTGTGGGTATGTCAAAAATTGTAGTGGTAAAAGTAGTATCGTTAAAGCATCCGTTTTCGTCTGTCCATTCATATAGAATCGTGTGGTCTCCTACTCCTGCATCTGTAATAGTAAAAGTGCTGTCCACTAAGCCCAAAGAAATAGTGCTTAGAGTACCTCCTATTGGGTCGGTGGTGATTTGGACTACTTGGTCTCCTAAACAATAGGTGTCGTCTAAGCCCAAGATACTCAATGGTGTTTCGTCGCAGGTATTGACAATACATTCGATACTAACAGGTTCTGTTTGACCACAAAAGTTTTCGCCATCAATTTCGGCATATACATTGACCAAAAGCGTGTCTCCGTCATCAAAGGTACAATTATTGAAATTGCCATCAGTGCTGGTAAATAAGGGAAGTAATGGATTTCCATTCAGAAAAGTCTCAACATAGTATAGATGCCCTGCTTCAACTGTCCAACTCACACTTGCACAACCCAAGCCTGCTTCGTCACAAGTAAGTTCGGGCGTAGTAGGAGCTTGAATGACATTGATAAACTGAAAAGGCGGTTCCACAGAACAACCATTGGCATCTATTGTTAAGACAACTGATTTTGTACCTGGCGTATCCCAACGTACATTTATAGGGCCTGAACTAGTAGAGGTAGCAGGTGTACCCCCATTGAATGTCCAGCTGTAATCCGCATTCTCTCCTGCATTTCCTGTATATTCTATTGTTGCAAATCCATTGGTACAGATAGAGTCCGTTACTGTGAAATCTCCTGTAAGTGCTGCCAATACAGTTACAGTGTCTGTATCAAAATAAAGACATCCAAGTGTTTCGTCTTCAAAAGTATATTGGATAATGTATTCACCATCTCCTTGTGAGGGGTCAAAACTAGTGACTTCCTCTTCTCCTATGGTAAATACTCCTCCGCTTGGATTTCCTATGAGTGGTACAGGGTCGTTTTCTATACAGTAAGTATCATTGATGGCTATAATTCCAAAGTCATCAAGTATTTCACATCCCAAAATAGTACATTGTACCGAACCGCTTACGCCACGACAATAGCTTGATCCTTCATTGGCAAGGACAATAATTTCTACATCTTCGCCCTGCGCTCCTTCTACTGTATAGTTACTATTCGTTGTATTGAAGGTTTCTACTTCTGTTCCATTGATTAAGACGGTAACAGTATAGTTAATTGCTCCTGCTACTTGCGTCCACGTAAAGGTAGAATCACTTGGAATGGTAGGACACATGACTGTTGGAGTTTCAATAATGGGTAAAACAGTTGTTTCAAAATCAATGATAATGTCGTTACAGTCTCCTTGCTGTAATGCAACAGTAATTTTTTTATTGCCAGGATTTTCCCAACTTACTTGAAATACACCTGTTGAAGTAGAATCTCCTCCTTCAAAGGTGGCGTTTCCAATATTCCATGTAAAGTTGGTATCGTCTGAAAACGTACCAATTAATTCTACATCTGTAATGTCACCTGGACAAAGTACAGGGGCAATTTCGGTGCTTTCGAATGAGAAACCTGATTGTATATCTACTGTGATAGAACCTTGTCTTTCACAATTATTTACATCATTATCTGATACTATTAAATCAAAAGTCACTGGCCCACTAAATCCTAATAAAGGAGAAACGGTTATAATACCTGTAGTAGAATTGACTGAAAAAGGTATTGAAGGGGTGCTTGTCCAATTAAAATTAAAGTTTCCAGAACCTTTGAAAATAGTCGGATTTATAGTAAAGTCTTCTCCTTGGCAACGAGAAAAATTACTTGGCATAATTAATGCAAAGTCGCATATAGAGCAATCTAATAAGTTGTTATTATCAACATCTTCTCCCCAATATAAATCAAACCCGACATCATCTGCCGAAAAGTTATTCACCATGATATAGTAGGTTTGACCTGGATTGACAATAATGGGTTCTACAAAACCATTGGCATTATTTCCGTTGTTGTCCAATGTAGGGGATTCGGAGGTATCTGTTTCTCCATTCCTTAGCCCTGTTAATAAAGTTCCTGCGGAACTCTCTTCAGCATACGAACATCTAATAGGTAAACCTAAATCCCCACAATCATCTGTAGGACCAAATACAGAAAAATCATAATCTTCTCCGCCTGGTTTTGGAGCAATGGTAAATTCTAAGGGAATATTTGGGGGAGCAGACTGATTGATATTGATGACAAACCATGCAGATTGTAATTCACCACTGCTGATACAACCTTCAATACCTTGGCTAAGAAGCTCCTCTGTTCCTGGTCCATTACTATTGTAGTTCAGAGACTCTTCACCACACACCAAAATTGCTGTTTCACAATCTACGGGCGGGTCAAGAGTGGTATGGGTAACACAAGTACTCGTAAAAGAAGTCCATTCTGCTGCCCAACCGACTGTTCCAAACCCTCCGTTCTCATCGAACATAAGGGTCATACAGCCACTTCCTGCAAATACTTGTCCAAAAGCATTTTCACTATTCAAAACAGCCCCTGCATAAGCTCCAATCAAAGGAGCACTGGTATTTGGACCATCATAAATATATAGAATATCTCCCAGTCCAATATTAGAACTGTTTTCGGTGATGAACAAAGAAAAATCCATGATAACACAACCTGCATTATCTGGGCAAATGGTAAATACCTGTGGGTCTTGCCCCAACTGATTGGAGTAAATCCCAGGGAATCCATTTCCTCCATCATCATAAAATATGCCTATCGGGTCTGTCGTACTAGGAACATCTCCCATCAAATAAGTATCTTGGGCATAAATGGAAGTTGAGCTGAAAAAAAAGATTGTGAGACAAATAATAGCTTGTAAAAATCGTAAGTAAAGTCCCCTCATTGTCAATTGTGTTTAAAGTGTTAAATAACCATTGAGGAATATTGAACTCAATGGAAGTCATAAGTTTTAGGGAAGGACAATTGGTATAGAATAGTAGATTATTGGTGTTGAGAGGCAGTCAAAGGTGGGGATTAGTTATGGTTTATTATGAGATACAAACGTAAGTATATATTGAATATTTTTTTATTAACTTACCCCATTCTATTACTGCTAGTGTTGAACAACAAAACGGTCTCCAAAAACAGTCCCTTTATCCTTACTCGTCAATGCATAAAAATAAATTCCCTCTGTCCAAGTCGAGACATCTAGCTCTACTACATCACCAAGACTGTTTATTTCGTGGATTTGCTGCCCGACAGAATTAAAAACAACAATTTGACCGATATGTGTGAGGGCATCTGCTTCAAAAGCGAAGTTTAGAATGTCGTTTACAGGGTTTGGGTAAATGGTATGTGTCAAAGTAGGTAAGTCAACTACTTCAACATCTGTACATCCCACCTCAACGATTTTGGATAAGCTGAATTGTCCACCCTGTGCATTGGTAATTTCTAAAGTAACTGTATAAGTTCCGAACTCAGCATAGTTGTGAACAACATCTTTGAGGGTACTCGTATTTCCATCCCCCAAATCCCAAAATATATCTAACAATGCTCCACCATCTTCGTCACTTGTATTCTCAAAAACCACGTTCAAGCAATTTACATCATAACTAAATCCAATTGGATCTGGAGCTTCTTGTGCTTGATACTCGATGGAGGCTATAAATGTTCCTGTTTCGTCTTCGCCCACAGTGACATTCGCCAATGGATAGCCTGTATCTTTGGTATAAAAACGATAAGAAGGAACTTGAAAACTCGTATCTATTAAAGTGAAAAGAGGCACTCCGAACAATAATACCCCTGCAAATAAACTCACATCTGTTGTTTCATTGTAGCGCAATACTTCGTAGTTCTCATTTCTAAACTGCATTGTACCAAAAGCGTCAATCTCTGTATGTCTATCTGTACTGAGTTCAACGGTTACAGGAACAGGAATAGGCAATGTGTCAATGTCGATATTGAAGGTGTAAGAATAACTTCCCGAATTGTCAAAAGAATCACCATATTCACCTACTGCATAAAAGGCATCCGCAGGGTTTCCAACCATGGTGATTTCATCAATTCCCAAAGAATCAATACTGAATCCCAAATTGAAGTTCACCCCATTGATTAACACATTTCCCGCCGCATTTTGTGAGTAATAACTAGCCGCTCCACCTGCATCAATAGGAAGTCCACCCGTTCCTCCTCCAAACAAAGAAAGCAAATTGCTTTTCATTGTAGCATTGGGAAAGCTTTCATTGGCAACAGTGTCTTCTTCTGTAATGGCTGAAAAAACAACCGTTTGAGTTGCTTCTACATCCAGTTTGGTATAATTCCAAATCTGCGATTGACTACTTGCTTTGCCAACAGTGATAGATGGATTTGCAGCAGTCGTTGTAGCCACTTCTAAGCCAGGGTAAGGTAAGTCATCTCCTGTAATACTAATTTGCGCTCGAATTGAAGTAAATGAGCATTGAAGTAGAATAAGAATTCCTAATAAAGTAAATTTTTTGTTCATTTTTTGTGGTTTATAATAGATTAAATCTTTCTTCTTTTTTCTTTGTAAGAAAAACTGCTATCCTTCAATGAGTAAACTTTAAAAGGCTTGTAGCTTAACCAATTGTTGATAAGTTCCCTTTTTCTCCAACAATTCTTGATGTGTACCTTGTTCTACAATTTCACCTCTTTTCATCACCAATATCTCATCTGCAAACTGAATAGTCGACAATCGGTGGGCAATAACTATTGAAGTTCTATTTTGCATCAACTTGAAAAGCGCATCTTGAACCAGTTTTTCGGACGCTGCATCCAATGAAGAAGTTGCTTCATCCAAAATCAATATAGGAGGATTCTTCAATACCGCTCGTGCAATAGTCAACCTTTGTCTTTCTCCACCACTCAATTTGCTACCTCTATCGCCTACTAAGGTATCATATCCATTGCTCAATTGCACAATAAAATCGTGAGCATTAGCGACTTTTGCAGCATAGACGACTTCTTTTAATGTCACTTCTCGTTCTATTCCAAAGGCAATATTGTTAAAAACAGTGTCATTAAACAAGATAGCTTCTTGTGATACAATTCCCATCAGTTTACGCAAATCCTCTAAACGATACTCTTTAATGTTCACACCATCCAACAAAACCTCACCTTGAGTGACATCGTAAAACCTTGGAATCAAGTCTGCAATCGTTGATTTTCCTGCCCCCGAAGCTCCCACCAATGCCAATGCTTTGCCTTTCTTCAAAACAAAGTTAATGTTTTTTAGTACTAACTGTTCTCCATAAGCAAAGTGTACCTTATTAAACGTAATTGATTCCTTAAAATTATTTAATTCCTTTGGATTTGGAACTTCTTCAATGTCATTGTGTGCATATAGAATCTTATTT
>JBMYXW010000047.1:0-10599 GCA_049608825.1 Chitinophagales bacterium | reverse complement strand
AATACTGGGTAAGCAGCAAGGCTTCGACGTATTTGTATCCGACAAAGGAGCTATCAAAGACCATTACAAAAAAGACTTAGAAAAATACGAAATCGCTTTTGAAGAAAAACAACATACAAGAGAGCACTTGTTCAAAGCTGATTTGGTAATTAAGAGTCCAGGCATACCCGATAAAGTGGCTGTGGTGAAGGAGTTGAGGGAAGTGAATAAACCGATTATCTCGGAGATAGAATTTGCATCGAGATATACCAACGCTTTTATCATAGCCATCACGGGTAGCAATGGAAAGACGACGACAACGACCATGACCTACGAAATATTGAAGGAAGCAGGCTTCAATGTAGGAGTAGGTGGAAACATTGGAGACAGCTTTGCAAAACAAGTGGCAATAGGTCAAAAACGAGACTATTATGTATTGGAGGTGAGCAGTTTTCAGTTGGATGATATCGTAGATTTCAAACCCAATATTGCCATTATCACCAACGTTACGCCCGACCATTTAGACCGATACGACTATGATTTTGGGCGATATACGGCTTCAAAATTTCGGATAGCGATGAATCAAACCAAAAAAGACAGTTTGATTTTTTGCAAAGACGATGAAACAAGTAGTGATTGGGTGAGGACAAAAAAAATCAATGCAACTCTTTATTCTTTTACTGCAAAAAAATCAATACCGACAAAAGGAGCTTATACAAAACTTGGCTGGATTTACTTCAATGAAAAAGCCATCATGCCAGTGAAAGAATTGAGTTTGAAGGGAGAACACAACCTCTTCAATGCTATGGCATCGGGTTTTGCAGCATATTTGGCAGGCGTAAAATTAGCATTCATTCGGTTGGTTTTGAGTCGAGTAAATGCAATTGAACACCGAATGGAGTTCGTAGCGAATGTAAAAGGTGTTGATTTTATCAATGATACCAAAGCGACAAATGTAGATTCAGTTTGGTATGCTTTGGATGCGATGACCAAACCAATTGTGTGGGTCGTTGGCGGACAAGACAAAGGAAACGATTACAGTTCTTTAATAGATTTGGTAAAAGAGAAGGTAAAAGCAATTGTGTGTTTGGGAGCAGATAACCGCAAAATTCGTGAAGTGTTTGGAGGTATGGTTTCCGTTTTTGAAGAAACAAATACTGCGGACAAAGCGGTGAATGTTTCCTTCAATTTGGCAAACGAAGGAGATGTGGTTTTGCTTTCTCCCGCATGTACAAGCTTCGATTTGTTCGACAATTATGCACAAAGAGGAGTTTTATTTAAGGAAGCGGTGAGGGCTTTGAACAAGAATTTAGGTTTCGGAGGAATTATAAAATAGCGAAAACTTTGCCAACAATTTCCAATTTTGGCAACAGTTGAAGCGGGTAATGGGAACAGGAATTTAGGTTTCGGAGGAATCTCAAATACACCTTCTTTAATGTCATTTCGTAGAAATCTCGTGGGTAGAATTCTACAAAGAAAATACAAGGAATAAGCTTTGAGATTTCAACTCACAGTATGCTTACAGCATGACAAAAAAAGAGAAAACCAATAAAATCAACCAAGAATCAAAAGCATCAGCTAAAAGCAAGCATCAATAGAATCAACTAAGAATGCAAGGAATATTCAATAAACTACAAGGTGACCGAACGATATGGCTCATAGTGATGATGTTGTCCATCTTTTCGCTATTGGCTGTATATAGTTCTACGGGAACATTGGCTTTCAAACAACAAGGTGGAGATACCGAATATTATTTATTTCGGCATTTGTTCTTGTTGGGCGGAGGATTGGTTTTGATGTATATAGCACACCGTATCAATTTCAACTACTATTCACGAATAGCACAGTTGTTATTATACATTTCAGTGCCTTTACTGCTCATTACCTTAGCCTTTGGAACAGACATACACGATGCAAGACGTTGGTTGACAGTGCCTATTATTGACATTTCTTTTCAGACATCAGATTTGGCAAAGCTTGCATTGATTATGTACACTGCAAGGGTTTTGTCGAGAAAGCAGCACATCATTGAAGATTTTGACCAAGGCTTTTTGCCTGTTATCATTCCAGTATTGTTGGTCTGTATTTTGATTATGCCTGCGGATTTATCCTCGTCATTGCTGTTGTTTTTCACTTGTATGATATTGATGTTCATTGGAAGAGTACAGCTAAAGCACATGGGCATAGCCGTTTGGGTAGGCGCAACCATCTTCATTATGGTTATTTTCGTTGCTTCTCTTACCTCTTATGAAGGTCGTTTGGGAACATGGAAAAACCGAATTGCAAATTTTATGGACGATGAGAAGGGCGATTCCTATCAAGTTGTTCAGTCAAAAATTGCGATTGCAAATGGTGGTTTGATAAGATTAGCTCCTGGCAAAAGCGTACAAAGAAACTTTTTACCACACCCTTATTCCGATTTTATCTATGCGATTATCATTGAAGAATATGGTTTGTTTGGTGGTTTGATGGTGATGATTTTGTATTTATGGTTACTCCAACGAGCGATTCGGATTTTTGTAAAAAGTCCAGGCGCATTTGGAGCATTGTTGGCGGTAGGATTGGCGATTAGCTTGGTTATTCAAGCGATGATGAACATGGCAGTAACCGTAGATTTATTACCCGTTACTGGACTGACTTTGCCCTTGATAAGTATGGGAGGAACGTCACTTTTGTTTACATCATTTTCGATTGGGATAATTCTGAGTGTCAGTCGATTTATTGAAGATAAAGAAAGCAATTTGCCTATGATTGCGGCTTAGTGTTTAGGTGTTTGTGTTGATAATTGTGTTTATGTGAGTGTGTTGGTAGCTGTGTTTGTGTTGATAGTTGTGTTTATGTGAGTGTGTTGGTAGTTGTGTTTGTGTTCTTTGTCATTGTGGGAAAATATTTTGTAAGAGTGTGAAAGTACTTTTTTATAGAAGTTAAATACACTGTAACGGAAATAATTTGACCCCGAGATTTTGGGGTAAACTATTGAAAAGGGCGTAGCCCAGACCCTGTTTGTAGAAAAATAAACGGAATGAATAGGATTAGGAGCGTAGCTTCGGGACCGCTAAATAATTGATTATCTTTGGTGTCGAGGCTACGCCCCTTAGATTAGATACCCTTTTAAATCATTCTACAAATCTCTTGGATGCCGACTTGTCCCGAGAACTCGGTGATTGCTCGGTATAGTATCGCAGCTATGCTGCTGAAATATTAAACAACTTTCGTTACAAGGTATTAAATATATAGCATTTACGACATAAAAGCCAAGAATCTAAAGCATCACCCAAGCATCCAAAGCATCAATAGTATCAATAGTATCAATTAGAATATGAGTAAAAAAATAATCATCAGTGGTGGTGGCACAGGCGGGCATATTTTTCCTGCAATAGCGATTGCCAATGCTTTGAAGAAAATAGATCCTACAATTGAGTTGCTTTTTGTAGGAGCAGAAGGGCGGATAGAAATGGAAAAAGTCCCGAAAGCAGGCTATCAGATTGAAGGTTTGTGGATTAGTGGTTTTGAAAGACGATTGACCGCCAAAAATTTGAGTTTTCCCTTCAAATTGCTTTCAAGCATGTGGAAATCTCGAAAGATTCTCAAACGTTTTCAGCCACAAGTGGTAGTAGGTGTGGGAGGTTATGCAAGTGGTCCTTTATTGAAGGTGGCAACAATGATGGGTATTCCTGCGTTGATTCAAGAGCAAAATTCATATCCAGGTATTACCAATCGTTTATTAGCCAAACAGATAAAAAAAATATGTGTGGCTTACGATGGCTTGGAAAGGTTCTTTGACAAAGATACAATTGTAATGACAGGGAATCCTGTCCGCAAAGACATCATTGAATTGTACGCATCTAATCAAACAAAGTTGGAGGCAGAAGCCAAAAGAAGAGCTGCTGTCGAACATTTTGGTTTGAATCCTGATAAAAAGGTACTTTTTATCACGGCTGGAAGTGGTGGTGCAAGAGGAGTAAGAGATGGTATTGCATCACTTATGCAGGATTTGGTGAAGAAAGAGGTGCAATTGATTTGGCAAGCGGGCAAAAATTACATTGAAGATACCGCAATCATGGCTTCACCCTTCAAAGATATGGTGAAAGCAGTGGCATTTGTGGACAGAATGGATTTGGCTTATATCGCTGCCGATGCAATTGTGGCAAGAGCTGGTGCTACAACGATTTCAGAATTGTGCATCATCGGTAAGCCTGTGGTTTTGATGCCTTCACCTTATGTCACCGAAGACCATCAAACGGCAAATGCACTTGCTTTGGTGGAAAAAGAGGCAGCTTTGATGGTGAAAGACAAAGAGGCAAGAGAGGAATTGGGCAAGGCAATAGATTTGGTTTTGTTTGATGACCTTCAAAAAAAGCGTTTGAGTGAGGGAATTCGCAAATTGGCAGTGACAGATGCGGCGGAGAGAATTGCAAGAGAGGTTTTGGAGCTTTTTTAAAGTGTTTAGGTTTAAGTGTTTGTTCGGTATTGGCAACAAGAATTTAGGGATTCCGAGGAATTTTATTGTAGCGAAAACTTTGTCAACGGTTGAAAACCTTGACAACAGTTGAAGCGGTCTCACAACATGAAAAATAAAAAAACGAGTATTAAATTTTGAACATCAACGACATATCATCTGCCTATTTCATAGGTATTGGCGGCATCGGCATGAGTGCTTTGGCTCGCTTCTTTCACCGAAAAGGGGTGAAGGTATTGGGTTATGACAAGACTGCAACACCTTTGACCGATGAATTACAAGTAGAAGGCATGACAATTCGTTTTGAAGAAGATATTGAGGCGATTCCGAAAGATGTGGATGTAGTGGTTTATACCCCTGCAATCCCAGAGAATCACACCGAACTGCAATACTACCAAAATAGTGCCATTCCTGTTTTGAAGCGGTCGGAAGTATTGGCTTTGGTGACAAAAGATACTTTTACAATTGCAATAGCAGGTTCGCATGGCAAGACAAGCGTAACGAGTATGATTGCCCACATTTTGGAGCAAGCGGGTTATGGCTGTACAGCTTTTGTAGGTGGAATCATGGTAAACTACAATTCCAACTATTTATCGGGACGAACCGATGTGATTGTGGTAGAAGCAGACGAATACGATCGTTCTTTTTTGAGGTTGCACCCAAATGTTGCGGTGATTACCGCAGTAGATACCGATCATTTGGATATTTATGGTACCGAAGCAGGAGTACAAGAAGCCTTTAGATTGTTTGCAGGACAATTGAAAGAAAACGGTTTGTTGGTGGCGAAAGAGGGAATTTCAATTTTGCCAGATTTGGAAGTCAATGGCAGAATCACGACATACCACCTTCAATCCGAAACCGCTGATTTTCACAATCGTCAAATCAGCATTTTGGGAGGGGCTTATATTTTTGAATTGCAGACTCCTCTGAACAGATATGCACAACTGGCGTTAAACATTGGTGGTTTGCATAATGTTGAAAATGCAATTGCAGCAATTGCCGTTGCCGAAAATTTGGGCATTGAAGGACAAGCAATTGCAGAAGCTTTGGCGACCTTCAAAGGAATCAAAAGACGATTTGAATACATTATTCAACCAAAACCCAAACGAGCTGCAATTGCCTTGAGCGAAAGCGAAGATAACGATATTGAAGAAATTGAGGTGAAAAGAAATAGGGTGGTGATGATTGATGATTATGCACATCACCCCGAAGAATTGAGGGCTTTGTTGAGTTCGGTTCGAGACTTGTATCCCAACAAAAAAATCACTGCTATTTTTCAGCCACACTTATACAGTCGGACAAAAGATTTGGCAGAAGGCTTTGGGAAAAGCTTGGATTTGGCGGATGAGGTGATTTTACTAAACATCTATCCTGCAAGGGAGAAACCAATGGAAGGAGTGACTTCTCAGTTGATTTTGGATCAAATGACGATTGAAGAAAAATCAATTTGTCCAAAGTCGGAATTGTTGGAGAAGATGGAAGGGCGAGATTTTGAGGTTTTATTGACGGTTGGAGCAGGCGATATCAGTGATTTGGTGAAGCCGATAAAAACTTTGTGTTTGAGTTGATAATCGTTTTTATGTGTTTAGGTTGATAGGTGTGGGGAGGTATTCATGTGAAGGATTGGGTTTTGGAGAGAATATAAATGGAACGAAAAATTCGCCAAGGTCTGAAAGACTTGGCGACATTTTAAAAATTTTAATTTTCATTCGTAATGATGCGTAAATGGTTTCAAAAATACAATCAAGTTTTCTTTGCTTTCGCATGGTTCATGACGGGTATCCTGTTCATGTTAGCTATTGGAGCTTCGAGCAGTATGCAGGAAAACAGACTGTGTTCGGGAGTCGAAGTGATGATTGACAATGAGGCAGGGAATTATTTTGTGAATGAAGAAGATGTGGAAAAGTTGATAGCAAGACAATTGCCAAATGACAATTTTGATTTGCCGATTAAATTCATTCCTTTGCAGGAATTGGAGGATACTTTGGAGAGCAATCCCTATATCGAAAATGCGGAATTGTATATTGACATCAATGGCAAGTTGTGGGCAGAAATTCGGCAGAAATACCCTTTGATTCGGGTCATTAACAACGATAACCAAGCCTATTATATCAGCCGAGAGGGAGAGAAAATGCCGATTTCCTTGGACTTTACGGCTCGTGTGCCTGTGGCTTCGGGAAGCATTTACGACAATGGAAGTATGAAAGGAAACATGTATGGCCCTGTCACAAGAAGTTTGTACTTGTTGGCAGAGTATATCGACAGCAATCCTTTTTGGAAATCGCAGGTAGAACAAATTTATGTAGAAAAAAATGGAGATATTAGTATAATTCCAAAGGTAGGGGAACATGAAATCGTCTTTGGAAAATTGGAAACTATGCAGGACATCAAAAATAAGTTTGAGCTTTTGATGTCATTTTATAAAAACGGATTATCGAGTGTAGGATGGAACGTGTATAAGGAAATTAACCTTAAGTATAAGAACCAGATTGTTTGTACAAAAAAATAATTAACCAGTGGGAAACATGAACACAATAGTTGCAGCACTAGACATAGGTACTACCAAAATTTGTGCAATCGTAGCTCGATTGACAGACTACGGTAGAATCGAAGTATTGGGTGTGGGCAAGTCGTCCTCCGAAGGCGTTCGGAGAGGCGTTATTTCTAATATTGACAAAACAGTTTACGCTATTCAAGAAGCAGTGGAGGAAGCCAAAAGGCGTTCTGGCATAGACATCGTGAATGTATATGTAGGCATTGCAGGACAACACATCAAAAGTCAGACACACAGAGGCTATTTGATGCGTAATCACGATGAGCATGAAATTGACATGAATGACATCGAGCATTTGATTACGGATATGTATAAGCTACGTTTGGATCCTGGTGAGCAAATCATACATGTTTTGCCACAGGAATTTACGATTGATGGTCAGCAGAATATCAAAGACCCTATTGGGATGTCGGGTGTTAGATTGGAGGCTGATTTTCATGTAATCACAGGTCAAACAGCGGCAATCAAAAACATCAATCGCTGTGTGGAAAAAGCAGGTTTAAAAGTTGCAGGCTTGATTTTAGAGCCTTTGGCCTCGGCTTCGGCAGTGTTGGATGATGAAGAGTCAGAAGCAGGTGTTGCACTTGTTGACATTGGCGGTGGCACAACGGATATTGCGATTTTCCAAGAAGGAATTATTCGACATACTTGTGTGATTCCTTTTGGTGGCAACATCGTGACCGAAGACATCAAAGAAGGATGTATGGTGATGGAAGATCAGGCTGAAAAATTGAAAGTAAAATTTGGATGTGCTTTGGTAACTGAGTCACAAGAAAATTCGGTGGTCTCTATTCCAGGTATTCGAGGACGTGCGCCAAAAGAAATTTCGGTGCGAAACTTGTCGCATGTTATTCAGGCACGAATGGAAGAGATTTTGGAGCATGTTTATTTTGAGATTAGACGGTCGGGCTTTGAGAACAAGTTGATTGGCGGTATTGTGGCGACTGGTGGTGGTGCAAGATTGAAGTTTTTGGACTTACTCACCGAATTTGTGAGTGGCATGGATGCTCGTGTAGGGTTGCCGAGCGAACATTTGGTGAATCCCAATTACCGTGATTTGAATGATCCTATGTATGCTACGGCAGTGGGTTTGATCATTATGGCAATGGAAAATCAAGAGCCTATGAGTGCAATAGCAGTAGCCCCCACAGTGGATGAAATGGAAGAAAAAATGGAAATGGTGGCAGAACCAGAACTCTCCGCTGTATCGGACACTCCAAAAGATGATTTTAAAGATATTTATAAAGAAGAAAAAAACACCTCTAAATCAAACGGTTCTTGGTGGGACAATTTGGTTCGCAAGAGCAAGGAATGGTTGGAAGGTGATATGAATGACTACGATTAATAATTTTATTGTTATATGGCTGTATTGTTATATTGTTTTCACACAGTACAGCAATACAACCATACAGCAATAAAACAATGTAGTAATTCCACTCAATTTTTTTTAACACGATAAGTAAATACTAAACGAAAAAAACGATAAACAATGTCTATACAATTTGATGTACCAAAAGAAGAAAATTCCATCATCAAGGTGATTGGTGTTGGTGGTGGCGGAAGCAATGCCGTAACGCACATGTTCAAGCAGGGTATCGTAGGGGTGAACTTTATGATCTGCAATACAGACGAACAAGCTTTGGAACAAAACACTATCCCCAATAAAATCCAATTAGGCCCTGGATTGACCGAAGGTCGAGGTGCAGGTTCACAACCCGAAGTAGGACGTAATGCTACTTTGGAGTCTATGGACGACATCAAACAGGCTTTGGGCAGAGATACCAAAATGATTTTCATTACCGCAGGTATGGGCGGAGGTACAGGTACTGGTGGTGCGCCTGTGGTGGCTCGTGCGGCTCGTGAATTGGGCATTTTGACGGTCGGCATTGTTACGACTCCTTTCTTTTTTGAAGGCGGCAAACGTATCCGTCAAGCCGACAAAGGAATCCAAGAATTGAAGGAAAATGTGGACGCTTTGATTGTTATTTCCAATGACAAGATGCGTGAACTATATGGCAATTTGTCTTTGTCAGAAGCTTTTGCGAAAGCAGATGATGTATTGGCAACGGCTGCAAGAGGTATTGCCGAAATCATCACCGTTCCTGGTTATGTGAACGTGGATTTTGAAGATGTCAGTACCGTGATGCGAAACAGCGGTGTGGCGATTATGGGTTCTGGAATGGCAGTCGGTGACGACCGTGCATTGAAGGCAGTCAAGCAGGCTTTGGCTTCTCCCCTATTGAGCGAAAACGATATCCGTGGTGCACAACATATTTTGTTGAACATTACCTCTGGTGCTAAAGAAGTATTGATGGACGAGGTGAGCGAAATCACCAGCTATATCCAAGAGGCTGCGGGTTATACTTCGGAGGTAATTTGGGGTAACTGCTCAAATGAAGAATTGGAAGATAAAATCAGTGTAACAGTCATCGCTACAGGGTTTGAAACCAAAGAGGTTCGTCAAGCAAACAAACCTGAGCGAGTAGTGGTTAGTTTGGACGATGAAACGTCTGTCAAAAAAACAGTGGTTTCGAGAGAGCCGGTATTGAAAGAACCTAAAATGGAAGAACCCAAAGAAGAGTTCACCTTCAATCCCAAACGCTACAAGCGCACGCTTCCCAAACAAGAGGTTCAACAAGAACCTATTCAAAATGAGGAAGCAAAAACGGGCAATCCACACTTTGACAACCGACGATTTGGAAAGACTTACAGCTCGGAAGAAGAGCGCATGAGAGTGTTTATGGAACGCAGAAAACGTTTGCGTGGACTGAGCATGAAATTGCAGTCTCCTTCCAATGCCAACTTGAAGGAACTCGAAAATGAGCCTGCTTACAAACGCCGCAATGTACAATTGGAAGACACACCTCATTCTTCCGAATCCAACATTTCTAAATATTCTTTGACCGAAGACGAAAAAGACAAGTTGGAAATTAAGAAACGCAATTCATACTTGCACGACAAGGCGGACTAAGAACGATAGACGGACGCTTTGCTGAACGGTGGACGATAGACGCTTTTTTTATTGCCGTCAGTCGTCCACCGTTTTAAAAAAAACAATGCATAGTTTATTAGTTTATATTGAGTTGGTATTTTTACCTTCAATAATTGAGAAGGTAGTATTTTTTTTGTAAACAATCAGCCGTCTGCTACTTTTGTGGTAGGCGGTTTTTTATTTTGAGGAGTGAGGATAAAACACAATAGTTCATCGAAGGTTTTTAACCCAACTTGTTAAAAATACCCCTACAAAATAGGAAAAAACGCCTAATTTCAGTTATTTCCATTTTTTTTAAGTGCTCAATTTACTGTTATTCAATCAATTAAGTTTTTCAATGCGTTTTGTAGTCCCCGAATTAATTTTTATAATAGAACTTAATTGTTTACCTTTGCCCGATGTTCATCAAGACAATTGTAAAAACAGATAAAAAATCAGGCAAAAGGTATGAATACCTGCGCTTGTGTGAAAGTTATAGGCTTGGTTCAAAAACGAGGCATAGAGGTATTATTACCCTTGGTTCAGTTCCTCAATTGGATACCCGTGAAAAGAAAAAAGCCTTAGCCGACAGAATTGAAGAATTACTTCGAGGCTCTAATTCTTTGTTTGTCACAA
>JBMYXW010000046.1:0-10609 GCA_049608825.1 Chitinophagales bacterium | reverse complement strand
TATACAAAGGAATCAACGTTTCGTTTTCACTTTTATTTTCCTCTACCACACTTTTTAATTTTTGCAAATTAGTATTATCCGACATTTTATTGGAGGTTTGACATTGAAGAAAAAAGAGGAAAAAGGTGAACGAAAACAAGCTGGTTTTGAAGTGAAATAGAGGCATATAAATTTGGTTTTCTGACTAAAAAGAATGTAAAAATAAGGATTGATTTCTATTTTTTACTGCAATAAAAATATTCGTGTTCTTGAGTATCTTCAATGTCATCTCTACTGTGATTCCATTTTGTTTTGTAATTTTACTATCCTATACAACCAAACGTGCTCAAAAATAATATGTCCAGAAATAAAAAAATAGCCTTAGCAGTCGTTGTCTTTTTGATTATCCTTCAATTCGTTCCGATGAATGTCATTCAAGAAGAACCGACTCAAAACGACTTGATGAACAGCGCAAAAGTCCCTGCCGAAGTAGCCCAGATTCTCAAACATGCTTGTTACGATTGTCACTCCCACCAAACCAACTTTCCGTGGTATGCCAAAATTCAACCTGTTGGTTTTTGGATAAATGGACACACCAAAGGCGGCAGACAGCACCTCAATTTTTCGGAATGGGGAACACTGGATGCTAAGAAAAAAGCCCACAAGTTGGAAGAAATTTGTGAAGAAATTGAAGAAGTGCACATGCCTTTAAAGTCCTATACTTGGCTACATGAAGGAACGAGATTGAGCAGTGAACAGGTGGAGTTGATTTGTAATTGGACGAAATCTTTATAAATCCAATTCTAACTGCACATCCTCCAAATCATCTATCAAATAATAAATGTCTGCCAAAGATATTTCACAGTCAATAGAATGTAAAAAAAACTTCGCCTCTAAACCAATCGCATTGGAAATACGCCAAAGATTTTTCTCTTCTCGATACCAGATTTCCACTTTGGGTTTGTCTTGTGAAATAAGTACATATTCTTGAAGATAAGCCAAACTTCTGTATCTATTGAACTTAGTACCTCTATCAAAATCAGCAGTAGAAGGTGACAAAACTTCAATAATCAAAATAGGATTTTTGATCGTATCGGTTCGGTTCTCTTCATAGGAGGCATCTCCACAAATAACCATTACATCGGGAAAATAAACACAATTGTATTTGTCTATTTTCACCTTTAAATCACTGTTCATTACTCTACACTTCTTACCTTTTGCTCTTACTGCATTGTGAAGTGCCGTTATAGTGTTACTGGAAATAGCACTGTGATTCAGAGAACCTCCAGACATTGCCCAAATAATTCCATTGTAAAATTCACTTTTCCCTTCGGCTTTTTCTTCCAAAGCCCAATATTCCTCAAGGGTATATTGCGTTTCTCCTTTTTTAGATACTGCTGACATTTTTTTCTATTTGCTGTGTTATCTAAAAAGCCAATTCATTTTTTACCACCCCACCAAACTACCTCTTCTTCTTCTCCCCTACCAATCGTAGAATATCCTCCAAAGTTCCTTGCTGTCCAGGGCGTTTGGCATTCGATTCTGCAATGCGACCCTTTTTGTCAAGCAACATATATCGGGGAATACTTCGGATATTGAAGTATTTACAAACTTTTGATTTCCAACCACCAGGTGATAGAACGTGGTAGCCATCAATGTCCATTTTTTTGATTGCATTTTTCCAAACTCCCTCACCATTGTCAATAGAAATGTAGAGAAACTCCACTTTCTTCTTTTGCTTTCTACTGAGTTTCTTCTTCAATTCTTTGGCGAATGGAAACTGCTTGCGGCAAGGGCCACACCAACTTGCCCAAAAATCAATATAGACTACCTTACCTTTGAATTGGTCTAAGGTTATTTCTTTGCCGTCCATATTCGTCAGCGTGAACGGAACATCTTTGCCAATTTTCGCCTCGCCTCCTTTTGCATCATGGCTTTTCTTCATGCTTTTCGCCTTTTCTCTTTTTGCTTTTGAAGCTGCCGCCAAAGCCTTGTCGCTCATTTTGTCGCCATGTTTGTCCTTCATTATTTCTGCATAAGGTTTGCCACCTTCTGTATTTTTTACAGAATCATAAATCTTTCTGATGATTTCACCATCTGCATCTTTGCCATTGTCATTCACAAAAGCGGTCATTACATAAGCCCATGATTCACCTCTAATATTCTCTTTTCCCCAATTGTGTTTGGCGGTCAAAGAAGGAGTGATTCCTTGAAATTTCTTGAATTTATTGGCTTTGGAAGAGTAATAAGTCAGATAGTACACCAAAAATTGGCGGTAATGTTCGCTCATCAATGCCTTGTTATTGTTTGCCATTTCGGGAGTTACATTGTCCAACATCACGGAGGGCAAATTTTCCACAGAAGTATTCTTGGAGTTGTTGCCACGTACAATCGGGTAGGCAAACAAAGTATTGTAGTAATTGTACTTAATCGTATTGTCCAGATAATCTTCAAAAGCATCAGACCATTCCTTTTTCTCCGCTTCTTTGACCATTTTTTGCTGCGCCAGACGCTTGTTAAAAAGCTCCATTTCCATCGCATCAATTCGAGCTGTCAACACATTTTTCTTCATTGAAGGAATGTCCAAGTCAGCTGCAAATTTTTCATTGAAGTCCTTCAAGAATTGATTATGTGCTGCTCCTTTTCCTTCAAAAGTAGCCGTTGTGGTTAAATTTCCTTTTTCAAAATCAACCATCAACTCATCTCCTTCCTCTACAAAAATCGGCAGTTTCTGTTCTTGGTATTGAAGGTAAACGACTTGTGGAAAATCACTTTCTACTTCAAAACGAAATGCTCCTTCTTTCACATTCCCCTCCAAGTTTTTTTCATATCCTTCAATGTGGTAAGTATTCACCTCCAATTGTATTTTTTCTACATCCGCATCACTGATGTTTCCCGAAATCACTGCTTTTCCTTGTGCAAAGGTAAGTGTCAAGCTTGCGTGAAGTAGCAAGCAAAAAAATAATACTCTGTTCATTATTTGGTGTTTTTAGTCAGAATTGAAGCTACAAAATTAGCTCTTTTGGAGAAAGGAAGCATATTAAATACTGGACAAAGGAGGAATCAACAAGTTTATTGTCACCTCTTTCAAAACCATTTGTCTGAAATTGTCTAAGCACTGCATTAACAGGACTTAAATCCAGTTTGTTCTGCAATAACGACAGAATCCACCTTATGCGTATCATTTCCGATACTTTTGCCAAATTCTTCACTTCAAACTATACATTAAGCGGATAATTTTCCTTCAATAAATCATCCAAATCTTCATTTTTCCAACTTAATAATTCACAAAAGCTCCAACGGAGCGTAATACCATAACACAGGGTTTTAGCCCTGTGTACTAAGGTGATGAGTCCTGTACTTTTACGAGATGACAACTCTATGCCATCCCAGCATACCCAATCCCACTCAACCGATGCATATCATAACTAAAAGTTGACAAATCCTTGTGATTAAACTTAGAAATATCATCATATCCACAAGACCTTGCAACGACCTTAATCAAGCCATTTGTAGCCGAAAAGAAATTGTACAACTGTTTGGCAGACTTGTCAATCTCCAAACGAGCCCGCAAATGGTCTTTTTGGGTCGCAATACCCACAGGGCAATTGTTGGTATGACAGGCCCTCATTCCCAAACAGCCAATCGCTTGAATCGCAGAATTGGAAACCGCAATGGCATCCGCTCCCAACATTAAGGCTTTTACAAAATCATCCACAATCCGTAAACCTCCCGTAATCACCAAAGTTACATCCGTTGCTCCAACTTTATCCAAATGTTTTCTGGCACGAGCCAAAGCAGGAATTGTAGGTACATTGATATTGTCACGGAGAACCGTAGGGGCAGAACCCGTTCCACCACCTCGACCATCGAGAATGATGTAATCCACTCCAACCGCCAATGCAAAATCAATATCCGCTTCAATATGACTTGCTGCAATTTTGAAGCCCACAGGAATACCGCCTGTCACTTCTCGCACCTTTGCAGCGAAACCTTGGAAATCTTCGAGTGTTTTTAAGTCGGTAAAAGTTGCAGGGCTGATGGCTGTTTGCCCTACTTCAAGCCCACGCACTGCTGCAATTTCCTCTGTCACCTTATGGCCTGGCAAATGTCCACCTGTGCCCGTTTTTGCGCCTTGTCCACCTTTGAAGTGAAAAGCTTGTGATTTTTTCACCTTGTCCCAACTAAAGCCAAAACGCCCCGAAGCGTATTCATAAAAGTAGCGAGCATTGTTTTCCTGTTCGGCAGGCAACATTCCACCTTCACCCGAACAAATCCCCGTTCCTGCCATGTCCGCCCCTTTCGCCAAAGCGATTTTTGCCTCCCTCGAAAGTGAACCAAAAGACATATCCGACACAAACAATGGAATCTCTAAGGTCAAAGGTTTCTTGGCTTTTTTGCCAATCACCACCTTCGTAGAAACCGCCTCCTCATCCAATAGCGGGCGAGTCGCCAATTGAGCAGGCAAAAACTGAATGTCTTCCCATTTCGGCAAAGTATTTCTGTCCACGCCCATTGAAGCACTTGGTCCATGATGCCCTGTTTTGGACAAGCCATTTTTAGCTAAGTTTTGGATATAGCTTGTATGTGGTTCGGTGTTTTCGGGATGCGTATCGGCATACGTTCCCAAATACTCGTCTCGATTGAAAGGTTGAGGATGCAGTTCTTCAAAAGCAATTACATCTGCTTTGTCGATATACAAATTGCTGTCTTTGACCACCGCCTTGAATTTGTGCAAAGCTTCGGCATTGTTGTATTCGCTGACTCCCGTATCCATTCGGTAGTCCCAATTGTGGACACCACAAATTAGGTTATGCCCTTCCACATAACCATCTGCCATCAGCGCACCTCTATGGTGACAGCGACCATACAATACCGAAATTTGGTCATCAAATTTGACAATCACCAAGTCGGTGTTTTCTACGAGGGCATAAGTGGGTTTTCGGTCTTCTAAATTGGTAGTTTTTGCAATTGAAATGGGAGAAATGAGGTCATTGAAGGAAATAGTTGAAGGCATAGTGTTTTGTTGCTTGTTAAAGTTTTTGAAAAATAGAGCGTGAAATTAAACAAAAAAGTCAATTGAGAAGGTCGGAAATGGACAGAAGGAGATTTCGAGTAAAGATAGTAAGAGGGCTGTATTATTTTCCCAAAAGACAAGTCCATGAAATTGCCGATATTTGAAGATTCAAAAATCTGAAGTAAATATTTTTGAAGTTTATTTTTCAACCTTATTTAAGCCATATTTCTATGTCTTTCTACCAAAAAATCTTTCAGTTTTTCTATACCAAACAAGATTGGTTACTAGGGCTCGTCATAAGTTGTTTTGCATTCGGAGCAGCACACTTTTATAAAGGAGGTGAGCGAGTTTATTGGATGTGGGAAAAACACCCTTATGTTCCTTTAATTTTAACTGCAATAGGAACTTATGGAGCAATTTTATGGGTTAGGATTCACGAGCAAAAATTGGAGAAATCTTTTGAGGCAAAAATTCAAACCCAAAAATCAGTACTCCAAAACAAAATTGAAACCCTCACCAAACGCCAATTGGAGGTTTTTTTACTCATTGCAGCAGGCAAAAGCAACAAAGAAATCGCCTCTGAACTCTTTATTGAGCAAAGTACGCTCAAATCTCACATCAATCAAATCTATAAAAACCTTGAAATCTCCAATCGCAAGCAAGCGATTCAGTTGGCGAAACAATTGGAGGTAAGTACTTGAACAATTTTGAATGGCAAATGATAAATTTTGAATAGTGATAGTACAAATGACCTCATTGTGGATTTCATTACTGCTAGAAATAATGGTGCTTCCCGTTTTGTATTTTATATACTTTTATAAGCAGGTCTATACTTATATGGCACTAACGGTAGTGCCTCTGCCCCATCCTTCGCAAGAAATTTAGGGTTGCGTTTACGACCTATGTTATAGGCTGCATTGACATCTGCATGGATGTAACCATACTTCTTTGACTTAAACCACTTCCCTTTTCTGTAACCTTTGTAGAAGAGGTGCTTGCGTATCGGCTCACCATCCAAAAAACTACATTTGGAGGTGTAGCTTTCTTCCACTACATCCACACTTATCCCTCTCAAAGCACACTTATACTTGAGCATTTCAATGAATTTGTTGAAAGGAAGAGTGACAAAGTTTTGATTATTCCGTTTACCGATATTAACACTTTGCTTCCAATTGTCATTTTTACCAATTGTCAATTTATTGATATTATTTGAAGCTAAATAGTTTGCTAAGAAGGTCGTTGATTTGTGGAAATAATCTTCAATCTTTGAATTTCTTTTTAGAGTCAAGCGTTCGAGTGCTCGTGAACTATGTTTATCTATTCTTATTTCTTGGATTTCTCCTGTTTTTTCGTTTATTTGCTCAAGGTAAAATCCATTGTTTTTTAATTCTGATTTTAGCCGTGCCAGTTCCTTGTTATAAAAATTATTGATGTTTTTTAGTGGTTTTCCATCTATGATAATAGGTCGCAGTCCAGTGTTAAACACAACTGTACTGAAGCTGTTAATGCCCAAATCAATGGAGGCATACCTTCCATTGTCTATTTTCAAGGGTACTTTAGGTACATTATACACCAATTCAATGACATAGCGACCATATTTAGGCACAATACGCACCATTTTTACTTTGGCGGCTTTCTTGGAGGTAATCAAGATACTTAAACCCGAGAGTTTGATGATTCCTTTTTTTAGGTATTTCTTGGAGATAGAATTACTCGAAACATAAAAACAAGCCAAACACCTACCTTTTCCTGTATCTAAATCAGATTTTTTATATTTTGGAGGTTTGGGTTTTCCTAAGAATTTTTTAGGTGTTTTGAGAAATTCAAAAGAACCTCTTGTAAAACTTTTCCAGTCTCTATACTGTTGGCGGACAACCTCTTTGGATACCTGTGTAGGCAACTTGTAGTATTGTTCGAGCTTATTTTTGCTTATCCATTTCCTGTGTTCAGATTCATTTAGTATCTCCCCTCCAAAAGCTTTATTTCTCTTAATCTCCCTCAACCCATCCCAATCTTCTAAATTCTCCTCTTTGCAAAAATACACCTGTCTATTTTGATACAACACCGTATTATACAAATCTTTGCATTTAAGAGAAAAATCATCTATCTCTTTAAACCAGTTATGGTTTCTTCCTATTATATGTTTTTCTACTAATTGCATGGATGTAAAAGTATATAAAATGTATTAAAAAACTAAATTTTAATCACGTAATTGTTCTACTATTTGCGCTGTTTTTCGTTTACTTCTTCTGCTTCCATATATCCTTGCACAAAAAGAGGTGATGAGACTGATGAAATCTTGCATTAAATCCTCCTCATCTCCATTTACGCTGTTTACTATCACAAGCTCTCTATCTTCGTTCTTTAACAGTACTTCAATGTAATTTACTCCAAATCTTGATAACCTATCTTTATGCTCGACTACTATTCTTGTGACTGATTTATCTTCAAGCATTAATACAAGTCGTTTTCTTTTGTCATTTAAACCACTGGCAACTTCCTTGTAAATTACATCCACACCCCAACCATTAACATTACAATATTGTACCAATCTATCTGCTTGCCTATCTAAATCTTTTCTTTGGTCACTTGAAGATACCCTTGCATAGACAGCCGTTTTTCCTTTTACCTTCGGCTTTTCGTCGGGAACAACAATTGTACCTGTCACTAATTGATAGGCTTTGGGAATCAAACCTTTCTTAAATTGACGATAAGCAGCTGTATAGGTAAGGCTATTTTTTTTTGCCCATTGACTAAGTTTCATCTTTCCTTTTTTTACAAAAGTATATATAATACAACAAAAAAATACGCTTTCTTTAAAAGAAAATCACCCCTCTGTTTTTGCGGAGGCTTTGGATAAAAAACTGAACTGTTTGGTGTAAACTCCTGTGATACCCAAAGCTGCTTTGATTTTGTCAATGTGTTGTAAACAGATATTTTCAAAGGCATATCCACTCCATGACTTCCAAGATTGGGTTTGACTCAGCATCGTCCAATTTTCGGTTTGATTGCGGGGAATGGATTGAATGAATTTCAGGTAAAACAGTGAGTAGTTGTCTATCAGACGGTAGAGCATATTTTTTTTCTTTTTATTGAAGGGAATATAAGACGCAATAAACCCCGATTGCTCCAAATCCTCCAATACTTCGGTTAACCCTCCGCCATCTTTGATTTTTAGTTTCTCCAAAATTGCTTGTCGGCTCAAGCCTTTCCACGTAGAAGCCAAAGCCGTTACAACTGCCTCGTAACGTGTAGGATTTTTGAAAAGAGAAGTATATAGATTGTCAAATTCTGTTCGCAACAAACCCAAAGGCTCAAAGCAAATACTGTTGATGTTTTGAACAGCACTTTTACCTCGTTCTATTTGCTCTAAATAATGTGGAATACCACCCATTGCCATGAAAAAAAGCAGTATTTGGTAGCGTTCAAAGTTCATATTCTTGGCTCGGAAATAGGCTTCTACTTCGGACAGCGAAAAGGGGAACATTTGTATTTTTCGAGTGACTCGGTTGTGTAGTCCTTTGTTGTTGTTGATGATTTTTTTAATCATCCAAGCAGTTGCAGAACCACAGATTACCACCACAATTGGGTATTTGGAGGCAAAGCTATTCCAAAAATACCCGAAACCTGTCAAGAAATCAGAACGAGGAGTGGACATCCACGGTAATTCATCAATAAATACCACCTTTTTTCTGTCAGGTTCGCCCAGTGATTGAATGTATAATTTCAATTGGTCAAAAGCCTCCAACCAGTCAATAGGCACTTTCCCAAGAATGGTTTCTCCTTTGGCATCTCGCAAGCTATAAGCAAAGTTGCGTAGTTGTTTCTCCTTGTTTTCTTCCTGCAAACCAACAACTTCAAAATCTATTTTGCCTTGAAAAAACTGCCTCACCAAATACGTTTTTCCTACTCGCTTTCTACCTACCAAAGCGACCAATTCGGGTTTGGTAGAATGATAAGCTTTTCGGAGTATTTCTTTTTCTTTGGTGCGTCCAATCATGTTTGAAAGAGTTTTGAAGGTTCTTTAATCTGCGGAATCTATGTGAAAATAGTAAGATTCCGCAAATTAAGCAAGTGTTAAGTTGCGGAATGTGTTGTTTTGAGGGTAGTTTCCGCAGGTTAAAGCGTAAAAATTGATGCTTGCTTTGAAAAGAAGAAATTATTTGGTTGGTGATTGCATTAGAGTAGAAATAACAAGTTTCTGGAATGAAAACTTGCAAAATCAAAACATCCAATATGAAACCTCCCATTTACCAAACTCCAAGATTCACCCTTCAATCTTACACTCCAAAAGACGAAGACCGATTTGTAGAAATGTCTTTAGATCCAGTATCTGTTGAGTTTATGGGTGGTGCGGAAGGTATTGAAGAGGAAGAACGAGCTTTGTTTCAACGTATTTTCAAGGTGTATGAAAAAAAGGAGGTAACAAGGTGGATAGAAAATGAGGAGGAGAAAGGAGAAAATGGGTATTGGAAATTGTGGTTAGAATAATTGCTCAATAACGGTGGGTTTCGAAACCCACCGTTATTGAGCAACCTGTATTAGATTTACCAATCCCTTTTCGGATATTTGCAGAAAGTTCAAACTAAAACCAACGCAGAATGTCCTTATTCCAACCTTTAGCAGAACGCATGAGACCCAAAACTTTAGATGAGTTTGTGGGGCAAGAACATTTGGTCGGCAAAGATAAGGTGTTGCGAAAAGTATTGGAAAGTGGGAATTGTCCTTCAATGATATTTTGGGGACCGCCAGGTGTGGGCAAAACAACGATGGCAATGTTGATAGCCAATTATTTGGATTTGCCTTTTTATACTTTGAGTGCCATCAGTTCGGGCGTAAAGCAGGTGCGAGAGGTGATTGCAAAGGCGAGATTGAAGGGAGGACGAGCGATTTTGTTTATTGACGAAATCCACCGTTTCAGCAAATCACAACAGGATTCGCTTTTGGGCGCAGTCGAAAAAGGAACGATTACCTTGATTGGCGCAACGACCGAAAACCCTTCCTTTGAAGTAATTGCAGCCTTGTTGTCTCGAAGTCAAGTGTATGTATTGGAGGAATTGGGCAAAGAGGATTTGTTAAAGATTTTGCGGCAAGCGATGGAAAACGATGTGACCTTGCAGAAAAGAGACATCGAACTGCAAGAATACAAGGCATTGCTGCAATTATCGGGTGGAGATGCTCGGAGATTGTTGAATTTGTTTGAGTTATTGCTACAAAGTATCCAAACACCCAAAGCAGTAATTACCAACAAAGTGGTCGAACATTTTGCCCACAATCAAATGCTTCGATACGACAAAGGTGGTGAACAACACTACGACATCATTTCGGCATTCATCAAGTCCATGCGAGGCAG
Source organism: Chitinophagales bacterium (assembly GCA_049608825.1). Taxonomy (GTDB): domain Bacteria; phylum Bacteroidota; class Bacteroidia; order Chitinophagales; family UBA2359; genus JAUHXA01. The sequence continues at coordinate 260 of JBMYXW010000046.1, read as the reverse complement.
CGACCCAAATGCAGCCGTTTATTGGTTGGCGAGAATGTTGGAAGGAGGTGAAGACCCGAAGTTCATTGCTCGGCGCTTGTTGATTTTGGCATCTGAAGACATCGGTAATGCCAATCCGAATGCGCTCTTGTTAGCGAATGCTTGTTTTGAAGCGGTCGCCAAAATTGGGTATCCCGAATGTGGTTTGATTCTCTCCCAAACCGCCATCTACCTCGCCACTTCTGCCAAAAGCAATGCCTCCTACAAAGCTCTCAAACTCG
>JBMYXW010000045.1:0-10612 GCA_049608825.1 Chitinophagales bacterium | reverse complement strand
CTCATAAGATTCAGAACGACTCACATAAAACACACCGTTTTTAGGTTTTCGTTGAATGGCTTTCGTAAAATCCTTGATAGCAGCAGAATGGTCGTTCATATTTTGAAGAGCCAAGCCTCTCCAATAATAACCTAGAGTATGATTGGGGTTGAGGCGAAGCATTTCATCAAAATCTGTTTTTGCATTTGGATATTGCTTCAATACACTGTAAACAATACCCCGATTCATATAGCCCTCTGTATAATTCTTGCGGAGTTCTATAGCTTTGTCGAGACTCTTCAAGGCCTCTTGATATTTTCCCATACGATAATAAATCGCCCCACGATTGCCCAATGCACGGTGATTTTTGGGCTTGATTCTGAGAGCAATATTGTAGTCTTTCAGTGCTTTTTGTTCTTGCCCCAACCGAAAATGTAAATTACCTCGATTGTTGTAAGCCGATTCATAACCAGAATTTATCTTTATGGCACTGCTATAATCCGCCATCGCTTTTTCAATTTCCTTGTTGCGACCATAATAATCCGCCCGATTCGAGAAAGCCTGCCAGGCACGAGGATAATGATTTATTGTATAAGTCCAAAGTGTTTCGCTGTTTTTCCAAATCTTAGAATGTTGGAAGGTATAAGCCGCAAAAACCATCAAATAAGTAGCCGCCAAGCTCAAGGTAACAATCCGCCATTTCGGAAATTTTTGCATCAAATAATCGACACCCATTCCCATCACAAAAAACAAACCGAGATAAGGAATGTAGGTGAAACGGTCAGCTGTGAAAGCTGCCCCAGCACCGACTATTTGCAAGAGAAATACAATATTGACCAAAAAAAACATGAAGCCAAAAGCCAATGCACGAGTACGCTTCAAACTCCAAACAACTATTGCTGTAATTCCTAAAAAAATGAAAGGAGTGAGGTAATAAATCATCGGCAATCCTCCTTCAACCTTCAAAGGGTAGGGATAAAAAGTCGACATGGGATAGGGCAAAAACAGCTTGTAAAGATAAACACACAGATTGTAAGGGGCAAACAACAATCGCTCAATTAGAGGAAAAGAAGCATTGGAGCCCAAAGCCCCTGATTTGTCTAAGAAAAAAATACCTGTCAAACCAAAAGCCAAAGACATCAAGAAAAAAGGTGTTTTCTCGAACAACAATCGAAACCGCAAACGACGCTTGAAGTAAAAATCAAACGCCAATAGTGAAAGTGGCAAGGAAACAGCTTGAATCTTGGAGAACAAAGCGGGAATAAAAAAGGCAAAACACCACCAAAAATATTTATTTGCTTTTGAAATATCTTTGTTTTTCAAAGCTTGTATTCTATAAACATAAGCAACCAAAGCTGCAATATAAAACAGCCCAAATAGTACATCTTTGCGTTCGGTAATCCACGCCACAGATTCTACTCGCATCGGATGGATTCCAAATAGCAAACTCACAATGAGAACCACATACCAACGAACCCGCATTGCTAACATCAACCAAAACACCATGCCTGTTGCCATCAAATGCAGCAAGACATTATTGAAGTGAAAAGGCAGAGGATTCAAACCAAATAGGTGTTTTTCAATCGCAAAAGTAAGAATCGGCAAAGGATTGTAATTGCTTCCAACCGTGCTTGTGAAAATCGTGCGAATGGTTTCAAAAGACAAAGGCTTCAACTGCTTATTATTAGTCAGATACACCCCATCATCCCAAGTGCGAATAAAGTCGCTTGTTAGGGTAGGAGTGAAGCATAGAAAAGTCAGCAGCAAAATAGCAGATAAGGCTATCCATTGTTGATTTTTTTGAGCGAAAATGTTTTTTGTACGACTTTGCATAGATTTTAATTAGCCGAAGAAAACGGGTGTTATTGAGGGGCAAATATAAGATTTTATTTTTCACGACTTCTTTGTTTTCAAAACTTAGTAATGGCAAATTTACTCAATTCCATACCATTCTTGCTCTTTTTTTGACATTACAGGAGCACCTAAATCATTCACTTTTTCTATCAATTTTTCTTCCTTCAATGATTCTATATGAAACCCTTCGGTGGTGAAAAAGAGTAAGTATTGAAGGTCGTAACTGGGCATGGCAGCGGTAATGGATTCTTCAAACTGAAAGGTCTTCAATAATTCGCCTTCTTTTGTCCATATTTTAGCCGAACCATCCTTTGAAGTGGTCAATATGTGGCTGTCTTCGCCCATAAATTGGGCATCCAATAATTCTGAAGTATGTCCCTTGTATTCCAATCGAACGATGTCATCATTATTGATTTGCCAAATTTTTGCTTCTTTGTCCTTTGAAGCCGTCACTAAATATTCGCCATCTTCCGAAAAACGAGCATGTAAGACAGGACTGGAATGACCTTGTAGTAAGAGTACTTTTTCAGCCGTTTGTGTATTCCAAACAATCGCCATTTTGTCGTCAGCGGATGAGGTCAAATATTTTCCATCTTCCGAAAAATGTAGCGAATTAATAGAAGCTGTATGAGCTTTTAATTCTGCAATAGTAGTTTGGGTTTTCCAATTATAAAAATGGACAAAACCCTCTTCTGTTCCTGTCGCAATTACTTCTGAATCTTTGGGCGAAAAAGCAGCAAAAACTTGTGCATTTCCAAGCTTTAAACTATCCAATAATTCTTGCTTCTGCCAATCCCAAACCTTCAAAGTACTATCGGTGCTGGTACTCAATAGGAACTTACCATTCACCGAAAACTGCAAAGTGTGAATGTTTCCTTGTTGGTGATTCCATGTAGATTGTAGTTTGTTTTGAAAATTTCGGACTTGGATTTCTTGTTCAGTCGTACTTGCAAAAACGTACTTAGTAGGAGAGGAGGCTATATTTGAAAACTTTCCTTTGAAGTACGGAATTGATTTGGCGAGCCAATCCCAAAATTTAACTTTTCCAGTACTCGAAACGGTCATAATTTGCTTTTTGTCTCCCGAAAAATGTGCAGACTGAATAGCTGAACCTTGTTCTTGAAAGACCAAATGGTCGATAATAGAAGCCGTTGAAGTAGATTCATTCCATTGCCAAACTTTTGCAGTGTGGTCATCAGAGGCAGTTAGGATAAAGTGTTCGTTGGGAGAAAAGTAAGCCGTATTGACTGCGGATTGATGAGCTTTTAAGGCAGCAATGTTTAGTAGTTCTTTGCCGTTTATTTGCCAGATTCGTGCAGTACCGTCATTGGCTGCCGCTAAAATGTGCTGGTCGTTTGCCGAGAATTGAAGGCTGTTGAAGCTTGTATTGAAAGTTTGTGAAAACAGGTGTTTGTATTCAAGTTTATTTTTCTTTTTTCGCCAGACTTCAATGGTACGTTTGTATTGAAGAAGTATAAATTCTTGTTGATTGCTCCAGCAGATTCTTTCGATTTTCTGATTTTCAACAGGTAAGGTCGCCAAAGAATTTCCGTTGGTGTCCCATATTTTTGCTTGCCCAAATTCGGCGGTCAATACATAACGACCGTTGTTTGACAATTGAAGGTCTTGAACTTCGTTGACTGGTTCATTGAAGGTTCTCAATAATTGCCCTTTTTGATTCCACACTTTTATACTTTTATCCATTGAAGCAGTGAATATATATGCTCCATTAGGGGAGTATTTTGCCGCTACAATTGGGGCTGTATGTCCTTCTATGAATATTTGTTGTTTGTTTTGTTGATGCGAAATCATCGCACTCGAATTGTTTTTGAAGGTAATCAATAATTGTGTTTGGTCAGGAGAATACTGTGCGTTTTGGATATCGAGATTAAATTTTTCCAAAGCAAAGGGATGGTAAAAAGGTTGGGCATAGAAATTACTGTCTATTTGGAAAGGTTGGTGGAAATAGACTTCGTTTAATAGTAAGCGGCTTTCGAGGCTTGGAGTATTTTGTTGGGTATGTTCAGCAAGTCTGAATGCTTTTGTCAAATCACCTTCCTGTATCAAGAGTTCTATTTGTGATTTGAGGTAGCGTTTTTTGGTTTTTTTTTGTTGTGAAACCACCAAAATCCTCAAGCTATCTGATTCATTTTTTTGCTTTTCAAGAAGAATACGCTGTTCTTTTTCCGCTTCAATTTGCTTTAAGGCAATTAGCTCACGTTTTTTGATTTCATAAAAACTTCGTTCGGCAGCTTCCTTTTGCCGTTTTAGTTTTTTTGTTTCTTCCTTCAATAATTGAATAGAATCTAGCAGGCAAGGAGTAGTAGGTTGAATTTGGGCAGAAAGTGAGTAAAGGGGACAGAGACTATATATAGCCACCCCCAACCAAAAGTGGAGCATGGTGAACTTCATGGCAAAGTGGTTTTATTGAGGCAAAAAAATATGTAAATCACTCTAAAAATCAATTTGTTTGAATTTTAGTTGTGTTTTTAAATTTGTATTTGCCTTAGGTGGTTAGCCTATTTTCTACAAATATTAGTCCACTTTGAAAAACATGAGTATTATAAAAAGTCATTTTCCTAGTTCTTGGATTCGTTCCATCATATTGACACCCTCTTTGACTTCTAGCAAACTAAAATAACGGAAAGCAATGACCACAGAGAAAGCAATGCTTGTGATGATACTCACCAAAACCGAAATGATGTAAAATATGCCAAACAATAATGTGCTGATTTCGCTGGAATTGAGGAGCTCACCAATATCGTAACCAAAACCCGAAAAAAGACTTGGGGAAATGCTAATGCTGTACATGATGAGTCCTGTTATACAGTACAAACCAAAGGTTTGCCACCAATGACCTTCTAACAAATATCTACATCGCTTGATAGCTTTCATAAAGCCTATTTTTTCGTGGATTCGTAGAAGGAAAATAAAGGAGAGAGGAACAATTAAATAAATCCATCCAAAAAAGAAAGTTAAGACTCCAATAAAAGGAATGATGATTATGAAAAAAGAGCAGAATCCTAAGAAGAATAAACTTAGGTAGGTAAAAAATACGATTTTACTGTCTCGACCCAAATACTGCTTGATGTTGCTGACATTCAATTGGTCATAATCATCTCTATAAATGTATTCTAAAATATATCGGTAGGTTGCTGCAGTATAAAGCACATTTCCAATCATAAAAAATATGGCGGCTATAGATGAAATACCTCCAATCAATTCCAGATTGAGGGCTTCAAATGCTTCTATACTTTCTATGGTAAACAAATCCATGAAGCCCAAATAAAACCCTACCATGATGGTTGCCAATCCCAATGCCACATAAATACCTGCTACTTGCAACAAAATTTTGAGCATTTTAGCAAAATTTTGATTGATGAAATTTGCGGCAGCGTTGATGTGTTCACTAAAATTCCGAATTTTTCTAAATTCAATTTTTTCTGAAGTGAGCCTGTTCATAATTCTTAGATTTTTAGCAATAAAAAAGTGATGCTCCAAACAATAAAGCTACTGATTGCAGCTAATATAAGTGAAAAATAACCAAAACTGGCTAAAACAACCGCAAAAATATTATAAATAATTGCAGAAACGATTATCCATCGAAGCCTATTGACCAAGGACTTGCACATAGTAATCATTTCGTTGACTAATAAGAGGCGGTGGTGAAAAATGGCGACATCTGTTTTTTGGGGTGTGGAGTTATTGCAGGCTGGTAGGCTTTCGAGTTCTATTCCAACGACTGCCTGTGATAATAAATCATCTGTTGTAGTCTGTTCTGTTATGATTCCGGCCAAACCTTCTACTTGTATTTGTTGGATAATAGCACGTTTTTGTTTGGGTAACTGTTGGAAATAATAATCTTTGATGCCTGTTTTTCGGGCAATGTATTGGGTAGGAATTGCTCTATCACCACTGAGAAGTGATACCTTCAATTGTTTGTTGACCAAAGCCGTAACACAAGGCTCGGCCTCCTCTCTAAGTCTATCTTTCAAATCCAACCAACCCACCAATTTGTTGTTTACCAAGACATAAATGCTGTGAAAATCTTCTTTTGTGAATTCTGCTGCTACATTATAAGCCCCTGCCATGTAGGTATTTCCTTCTGTGTCTTTGCCCATGATTCCCAAACCATTGACTAAACGAATGTCACTCAATTCCAAAGGCAAAACATCTCCTTCAAAATGGTTCAAGACTGCTTTTGCATAAGGATGTTCACTGTGTTGTTCCAATGCTAAGAGAATCGATTTGAAGTCATTGGAGGGAATGGTACTGTGAAAATTTTTGATTTGAAAAATGCCTGTGGTCAATACTCCTGTTTTGCTGAAAATGATGTGTTTAAGAGCCGCAATTTTTTTGATAAGCGAGCTATTTTTTAGGCGAATTCCTTTTTTGAACAGAATATCTATCACTTGTCTATACGCCAATGGAACGGCAACAGCCAAAGCAATCGGACAAGTAACCAACAAGATGGTGGCAAAAAATAGGAGGCTTTCTGTCCAGATTTGAAGAGAAGGTAATGCGGGAGTAATCGAAATGAGTGTCTGGTAACGACCATAGGCTAGTATTGCAGCCAATAACAATACGGCAATAATCAAGGCATTGTTGAAGTAGCGCATTGCAGAATCTTCTACAGGAAGATTTTTTTTGAGGTTTTTGATTTGCTCCAAAGATTGTGTCAAAAAAGTAGGAGAATCCTCATTGGAGAAAATATTGGCAGATTCCACCTGCAATTGCCCCAATTCCAATTCGCTACCTGCCCACACCTGTTGCCCTTTGTATTTGTCTTGTAGCATATTATTGCCTGTGATAATAGATTCGTTCACCAACCCTGTACCTCCTACTACTATACCATCTATCGGAATCAGATTTCCTGCATATACAGTGATATTTGTTTGGGTTGTTGAGGTGGAAAATAAAATGGTGTGTAAATTTGTTAAATGCGATTCATGACCAAAAGCTCGTTTTTTTAGTTGTTCCAATAAATACAAACTTCCCAAAGAAATACTTGTAAGCACTGCGATTCCCTGCCAGAGGTAGGAGGTCTCTTGACTGCCAGCAATATATTTTGTGATACCCAGCCCCAAAAGTATCAAAAGGGCTATGAGCCATAAAATATTATTGTGCAATGTTTTGCGATTAGAAGTAATATACCAACTGCCTGTTAGGTAATAAATGCCCCAAATCACCAAAGGCAAACAGAGCAAAAGGTGTAGTGTGGGTTGCTGCAATATAGTAATGGGTAAAAAAGGAAAGAGACAAAGACACACTGCAATGAAAGCAGATAGAAGAGTTTGTCCACTTGTTGGAGTTTTCATTTCTTGAATCAGAAAAGTATAAGGTTAAATAATGGGTATTTGAGATGAAGAAACTGGTGTAAATTAAAGATTTTTTATGTTCTGGCTGCAATATCTTCAAAAAAAACTAAAATTCCTTGTTTTTTTTAGCAGAAAGGAACTTTTGTGTTTTGAAAATAGTTTAAAAGGTGTAAATTTGCGCTGCTTAAAGAAACACGGTTAATGTGTTTTGTTTTAAGTTTTGAAATGGTGGTTGTAGCTCAGTTGGTTAGAGCACTGGATTGTGGTTCCAGGGGTCGTGGGTTCAATTCCCATCATCCACCCCAAAGGAGATTTTTTATATATAAAAATCTTTATTAAACACCTGTTAGTTAATTACTAACAGGTGTTTTTTATTTTATATTCAGTTTAATTTGCAGGCTCTAAAGTGAATTTTTGCGAATTTGTGACAGTTGAAGAAAAAGAGTTTAATTTCAGTTTTCAAAAATCCGCCCAAACACTACTACCCGATAATTTGCTCCAATCGGCAAAGATCTCATGCTAAACCAATTCTTTCACCACAATGCTTTCTTTGTAAAAAATGAATTTACACTTATTACAGACTTGCTAAACTCCAAGTCAGAGGTCAAATAAATTCCATTCTACTTTGCAATCAAATCTATACAAGTTGCTTCTATCTCCTGTTGCCGTTCTTGGTTCATAAATTTGGGGTAGGTTTCTTCATTGAAGTCTTCAAATCGAGTCTTCCGAGTAGATTGGTGAATGATATGTGCCAAAGCTTCTAAATCATACTGTTGGAATAAATAGGCTCTCAAACATTCGCAATAAGAAAGATCTTTGTCGGGTGGAACACTCAAAGGGATATTCTTTAAGCAGGCTTCACGAGCGGTAAGTTGATACTGTTCCAATTTTTGTGGACTTGGACGGTCAAACAAAATTTTGTTAACATTTGGATTACTGGGTTCGTAGAGTACTATGAATTCATCTCCCGTTTGTATGGGTAATCCCGTTTGGGCGAGGTAGTAATGGTCTATTTTTTTGTAGAGGTAGGTATCACCATAATAAATATCATCCGCAACTTTAAATTTGTATCGAATATTCCCATTCAAAATTTTCGTTTCTCCTGTTTCTCGCTTCAAAATATGTTTTTGCCTGGCATTGATTTCTTCAATAGTTCCAGTGGTCGTGATACCTCCTAAACTAAGTGCAGGAGTATCATTTTGGTAATAAATACTAAAATACAATACTGTTATTAACAAACCAGAAGTAAGCAATGCAACACCTGTATTGACACTTATCAATTCTCTTTTTGCCGCTTTTTTTCGTGTTTTTCCGATTTTGCTGGTCGAATAAATGTGAGGTGTAAATAGGTACAAAAACTCTTTGCCCTTTCGAATTACCTCTATTTCAAAAAGCTCACCATCAATAAAGAAACTAAGCTTTTTGGATTCTTCTTCCTCTTTGAGTTGGTCTTCATTTAGTTGAAAACCATCTAAAGATAATAACAAAGTACCTTTTGAAAAATCGTGCGATAGCTGCACCAGATGTTTTTTAACTTTCCCTCTATATATCCAACTTTCTTGGTGCATAAGTACCCGAATAATTTTGAATGGTGAATGATGAATTTTGAATGAATTGAAGATTAGTTTTTGCCAAAAAGATTTGTATGATTACTCAAAAGCTGTAAGTTAAACAACGATAACTGATTGTTTTTCGTATGGTTTTGAACAAACTTACCTTTAAGATGGAAGAATTTAATATCAAAAAAAAAAAAGATTTTTTTGTCTCCAAAAATATTAAACATTTACATACTGTCGTTGTGTTGTAGTCCTAAATACAATACTTCTAAAATCAATTAAAAAATCAAAAATACATTTATGGCGAATGCAAAAGTCTTATGGATAGATGATGAGATTGACAACCTCAAACCCCAAATCATGTTTCTAGAAAAAAAAGGTTATGATGTGGTAAAAGCGACCAATGGACACGATGGATTAGCACTCTGTCAGTCAGAACCTATTGATGTAGTTCTGCTGGATGAATCTATGCCAGGAATGACTGGGTTGGAGACACTTAGTAAGATAAAAGAAGTGAATGCCTCTTTGCCTGTGGTTATGATTACCAAAAACGAGGCGGAGAACATTATGGAAGAAGCCATTGGTGCCCAAATCACGGACTATCTTCTCAAACCTGTGAATCCTCGTCAAATCCTATTGACGCTCAAAAAAATAATAGATAGTAAAACATTGGTGAGTAATGCTACCAATTCGGCTTACCAACAAGATTTTAGAAAAATCTCTATGGATATTCAAATGGGACCTGATTATGAAGGTTGGGTGGATATTTATAAAAAAATTGTTCACTGGGAATTGGAATTTGACAATGCCAATACGCAGGAAATGCAGCAGGTTTTGGCAATGCAAAAAAGTGAAGCAAACAAAGAATTTTGCAGGTATGTGAGCCGAAACTATATGAAATGGATTCAGAATCGTGATGAAGGTCCCACTATGTCTCATACATTGATGCGGGATAAGATTTTACCTCGATTTGAGAAAGGGAAACCCAACTTTATGATTCTGATTGACAATCTTCGATTTGATCAGTGGAAAGTATTGAAGCCCATTATTTCGGAGGAGTTCAGGTTTTTGGATGAAGATTATTTTTACAGCATTCTCCCAACGACTACACATTACAGCCGCAACGCTATTTTTGCAGGAATGACTCCTTACAATATTGAAAGGCGTTTTCCGAGATTGTGGAAAAACGATATTGACGAAGGCGGCAAAAACTTGCATGAAGCAGATTTCTTGGAGGATTTGTTGGACAGAACAGGGCGGGAAGATTTGAAATTTAGTTATACCAAAATTACCAATCACCGTGCGGGTAAAGAATTGATGGAAAATATTCACAATTTATTGGACAATGACCTCAATGTGATTGTCTATAACTTTGTGGATATGCTTTCTCATGCACGTACCGAAATGGAGGTATTGAAGGAGTTGGCAAGTGATGAGGCTGCTTACCGTTCGATTGCTAAATCTTGGTTTAGCTATTCTCCTTTGTGGGAAGCTTTGAAGAAAATTTCAGAGTATGATATCAATATTGCCATCACTACCGATCACGGTACAATTCGAGTGAATACGCCCAAAAAGGTAATTGGTGATAGAAATACGACAACAAATCTGCGCTACAAACACGGTAGAAATCTCCAGTACAACTCCAAAGAAGTGTATGAGGTTCGCAATCCAATTGAAGCACAATTGCCTCGCCCTCATGTGAGTTCTTCGTTTATTTTTGCAAAAGAGGATTCCTTTTTTGTCTATCCCAACAACTACAATCACTACGTCAATTACTACAACAATACCTTCCAACATGGAGGAATGTCTATTCAAGAGATGATTGTTCCTGTGGCATGGTTTGGGAGTAAGTGATTTTTTGGGGAAGCGAGAAGTGGGAAGTGAGACGGCATTCGCTGTGAGAAA
>JBMYXW010000044.1:0-10714 GCA_049608825.1 Chitinophagales bacterium | reverse complement strand
CCCTGCCCCTACACTGGTCGAACCTGTAACGGGTACGGCTGTGGAGGATAAACAAGACAAAATCCCTGATGGGGTCAAAGTGGGCTCGTAAGACAACAACAAAGCACAAAGTCCTGCTGTGACTGGCGAAGCCATAGAAGTACCACTTTTGTATCCATAAGCGGTGTTATTGGTCGCAACACAACTCTTCAATGAACTACCTGGTGCTGCAATATCAATCCAAGTACCATAATTAGAATAACTTGCCTTGGTGTTGGTATTGGTCGTAGCGGCTACTGCAATCACATTGTTGTAGGCTGCTGGATAAAATTGAGTAGAAGTACTTGAATTTCCTGCGGCAGCTACAATGGTGATTCCTGCATTGTAAGCGGCATTGATAAGGGCTTGATAGGTGAAAGAAGAACCTGTTCCGCCCCAAGACATGTTGATAACGTCTGCACCATTGTTGAGTGCATATTGAAATCCACTCCAACCATGCGAAATAATAGAAGAGTTGGAGGTGTTGTTGGCAGTACATTTAATAGCCATAATGCTGACTCCTCCTCCAATAGCTGCAATACCTTTGTTGTTGTTGGTGGTAGCACCTACCAAACCTGCAACGTGTGTTCCGTGTGAAAAAGCACTGGCAGTGGCGGTAGAGGGTGGATTGGGATTGTTGTCATTGTCTGCTGCATCCCAACCATTTATATCGTCTATATAACCATTGTCGTCATCGTCGATGCCATTTCCTGCAATCTCACCCGAATTTACCCACTTGCTATTGGTCAAATCTTCGTGGGTGATTCTGACAGCATCATCTACTACCGCAACTACTACACCTTCATCTCCTAAACTCAAATCCCAAGCTGCTGAAGCATCCATTGCGGCTAAATGCCATTGTTCGCCTGCATTTTCGGCAGGGTCATTGGGGTCGAAAAACAATCTTTCAATGGGGATTTTTTCGGCGTATTCCACATTGGGGTCGGATTGAAGAGCGGCAATCAATTCGTCAATATCACTATTTGGGTCGATATTGACCTGATAGGTATTTACAAAAGTGCTGTTTTTGATTTTTGGGAAAGGGCGATAAACGGCCTTTACTTTGTAGGGCTGTATAAGACTTCCAAGTACGGGGTAATTGGGTACTTTTTGGTCGTTGTTGAATTTGGGCAATCGAAGCCCTACCTCTTCTTTGATTTTGAGGAATATTTTGTCCTTGTAGTAGGCTTGTCCGTCTTCCACAGTATTCTGTGCATTAACAAAGTTGTAGGCAAATAGACAGAGAATAATTGCTAAAAAAGTGCGTGTTATTGTTTTCTTCATAACCTGATAAAAATTTGGGCGAATAGTTAAGTGGTCTTGCAAATAGCTTTTTGTTTATGATATTAATATGACAAAACTCCTTTTGTTGTACGACCGAGTTTGAAAAAGGTTATGAACAAAATGGATATTTGTTAAAGGCTTGAATAGTATTTTATTGGTATTGAATAGTTTGTTATGGTGAAAAGAGGCTTAGCTTGCATAGGACTTATCTGATTTGCCAAAGTTTGTAGATGAAGTTTTGGTATTTGTAGAGGGAGGGCTTTCTTCTTTTTTTTGCAAAAAGCTAAACAATTTGACGGTTATAGTGTTATAACTATGAAAACCTGCGTTATACAGCAATTATTAATTCCTTAAATTAGGATTTGATAGGTGTATAATAAGTGTATTTTTATAAATTACATAAATCTTGATTTGGCATGATAAAGGAAAAAACTCTGACCTTATATGAAAAAGCAGTAGAAATTGTTCGTAAAAAAGGTTTTATAGACATAAAAGCTAATTCAGAAGAGTTAGAGCTAGAGCAACCAACAGGATATGTTCAGCAGCGTGAAGACGATGTTTATACGCCTGATTTGACTGCCTTGCATTTGGGAAGAAAGAGTTATTTTGAAATAGCTTTGAAGACTACACAGGTACGACGATTGGTTAATAAATGGAAATTACTAAGTCGTTTGGCTGAAGTAAAGCACGGTAGTTTTTTCTTATTAGTACCACTCAATTAATAGAGGATTACAATATAGATGCAAATTTAATAAAGCTTTATTAAGCAATATTAAAAAAATTGAGTTCAGATAACTTGTTTGGAAGCATTGTTGTTTGTCAAGTTATTTGAACTTAACTTTTATGGTAAGTACTATTCAAAAAAATAAACCCCAATTTTGAACTTCAATTTGTCTAAGTAAGAAGTAGTTTTTATTTTCAACCTGTTACTGAACTAATAAACTCTCCTCCAAAAGCAATCAGTACTCCTATTATAAATACCAATCTGATTTTATTGCCTATTTTATCTCTACTGCAGTGAATGTATTTCCTGTTTTGTGTCTCTATATGAGGGATGCTGTGAAAAACTAATGGAAATAATCATAAAATCTTTTGTTATACAATAAAAAATTAAACAAAATAAATTAATGTTGTTATAGGTTGAATAGTAGGGGATTTGTCGGCCACAAGCTCTACTATTCCACACCTATTTTTTAAGCAACATCTGATTTTTTCACTGCCTATAATTCCCAATATAAAAAGCAATTATACACAAACCCATACCTTACCTAATAGACTAAAAAGGTAGCGTGTGCTTTTACGAATAACAACAACATTAATTCATTTAAAAAATATTTAATCAAAATATGTTCGAAAACATCGGAGCAAACATCAATGTAGTAATAGAAAAAATCAATTTATGGATGGAAACCTTTTTGGCTATGTTACCCAATTTTGTAGTAGCCATCATTGTTTTGGTGGGCTTCTATTTTTTGGCTAAGATAGCGAGAAACGTAGTAGGAAGAATACTAAGTAGAATATCCAACAACATCAGTGTCACCAAACTAATAGGAACCATTGTATTCTTAGGAGTTTGTATTGCAGGTACTTTTGTCGCATTGGGAATATTGAATTTGGATAAGACCGTCACCTCTTTACTTGCCGGTGCAGGTATCATAGGTTTGGCACTTAGTTTTGCCTTTCAAGATACTGCGACCAACTTTATATCGGGTGTTATTATGGCATTTCGCAAAACTCTGAATGTGGGTGATTTGGTAGAAGTAGGGGATACGTTTGGAATAGTAGAAAGAATAAATCTGAGGTCGACGAGTATTAAAACACCACAAGGTCCGAGCGTGATGATTCCCAATCAAGATTTACTTCAAAGTCATGTGAAAAACTACAATTCTCAATCAACCAGAAGGGTAGATGTTGCAGTAGGAGTGGGCTACGAATCTGATTTGCAGAAAGTGGAAGATGTGACCATTGCAGCGATAAAAGAATTGGATTTAGTCAAAAAAGAAAGGGGAGTAGAATTGTATTACAATGAATTTGGAGGGAGTTCCATCAATTTTGTAGTGCGTTTTTGGGTTGATTTCAACAAACAATCTCAATACTTAAAAGCGCAAAGTGAAGCTATCAAAAAAATAAAGGTAGTTTATGATCAAAATGATTTCAATATTCCTTACCCCATCCGAACATTGGATTTTGGAATGGCAGAAGGACAATTACCTCAACAATTGTTTGAGATACAATCCAATAAGAATCACCAATCTAAAAAAACGAATGGACAGAAAGTAAGCACTTAAAACAAAATATAGGTTAGTAAAAAATAGGGTTTAGCCAGTATCTTCAATGGATACTGGCTATTTTTTTGAGTAATAGTTAATAAAAACAGAAAATCAACTCAATCAAAAACTCTTACTTCGACACCGTCAATATCTCCTTGTATCGACTCTGGTCTTTGATGACTTCAATAGCTTGTTTTACCTCTACATCTTTCTCCAAATTTGCTTGAACTGCACCATTTTGGTAGTAGTAACGTTTGATGATTTCGGTTTGGAGCAAGTCCTTAATTTCATCTTTGAATTTGTAAAGGTCTTGAGATTTTTCCTTTGTTATTTTTGCCTTCAAGCTATTTAGATTTTCTTCAATAGCAGTAAAGTATTTTTCTTGTTCCGCACTTTTTTGTAGTTGCTCAATTACTTTCTCACTACTTGTTTTGTAACCATAACTTTTGTCTCCTAAGAATTTCACAAAACCTTCAAAATCAGCATCCGTAAAGGCATACTCTTTGGGGGCTGCAATGCTGTCGTGCTTTAAACGATAGTTTGTTGCGTAGTCAAAAATCAAGTGTTTTTTGCGAAGACTCTCCGTCACATTGCTGTATTTAGGGGCATCTGTAAACACATCAGGTTCAACTCCACTTCCATCAAAAACCGTTCGCCCATTTTCAGTTGCAAACTTGGTACGCAAAGAATCAGGAACACTAATTGTACCGTCTCGATAACGCCCCGAGTAGTCCAAGGCTTGAACACAACGTCCACTTGGCAAGAAGTATTTGGCTACGGTCAGTTTTATCTGGGCATCGTTTCCAATCCCAATAATGTTCATTTTTTTGCTTTGCTGAACCAATCCTTTTCCAAAACTTCGCTGTCCAATAATCACCCCTCTATCCAAATCTTGAATCGCTCCCGATACAATTTCCGAAGCTGAAGCCGAGCGTCCATTGACTAAAACTGTTACAGGGAGTTCCGCAAATCGAGCCGCTGCTGCTGTTTTGTATTCCTTGTCCCAAGACTTGATTTTACCTTTCGTGCTGACCACCATTTTGCCGCTTTCCACAAAAATATTGACCATTTTAATGGCTTCATTCAAAAGTCCACCACCATTGAAGCGAAGGTCAAAAACCAAACCCTTCAAGTCCGAACCATGCTCTTTTTCCAGTTCTACAATGGCATCGATCACTTCTGCCGTACATCCATGCTTCAAAAAAGTTTTGAGCTTTACATACGCAATACCATCTTCCAACAATCCATGGTAAGGTACACTTGTCACCACTTCTTTGCTTCGGGTAATAGTGGCTTCAATAGGTGCGGATTGTCCCATTCGCTTCACCGAAATACGAACATCCGTATCGGTTTGTCCCTCCAAAACCTGGGTGATTTCCGCCAAACTTCTGCCTTCTGCCGACTTTCCATTGACTTCCAAAATTACATCACCAGCCATTAAGTCCGCTTCTTGTGCGCCCATGTCTTCAATGATTTCTTCAATGACTACATTCTCGCCATATTGCATCAATTCTGCGCCAATTGTACCTGCTGCGCTGTTTTGCTGCATCCGATAGGTTTCGATTTGTGCCTCCGAAATATAGTTGGTATAGGGGTCCAAAGACTTCAACATCGCATCCATGCCTGTTCGCATCAGCTTTGAAGGCTCGACATTGTCGACATACGTATTGTTCAACTCTTTGTACAATTTGCTGTACAAATCCATGTTCTTAGAAATTGCAAAATGACGGCTTCCATTTCCCAAAAAGGAGTAAGAAGTAAATGCAATTACAGCTATCAAAAACAGCGTTAAAATGGTTTTTTGTTTAAAAATATATTTCATCTTAGTAATGCTGAATGAATAAATGTTGAATTTTGAATGAGCAAAAATACTCAAAATCAATACATTCTGAAGATGTAAAATGTACTGTTATTTTTTCAACGTTCCTTAATGAATAGAATTATCTTGTTTATTTTAAATTTTCTCACCTCTCACCTCTCACCTCAATTAGCCTTCAATAAATCTTTGTACTTATCCGCATCTGCAAATACCTCCATTGCAGCCTCGACCTCTTTGGTGTCCTCCAAAGATTCTTGAATACGACCTATTTGATAAAAATACCTCGATACGATTTCATACTCCAATAATTGCTCAATTTCCTCTTGGAATTTATACAAATCCTTTTGTTTGTCGTACTTAATTTTTGAAGTCAAATTGTCCAAATCTTCTTGAATCACCTCCAAATATTGTTCTTTCTTTGCACTTTCTTCTAAGTCCTTCAATAATTGCTCGCTTGAAGTGGTGTAGTCGTAATCTTCCTTAGAAATAAATTTGACAAAATCATCGTAGTCCGCTTGTGCCAACTCAAATTTATCAGGTGTAGGAATCGTAGGGTGCTGCAAACGGTATTGATTTACATAGCCAAAAACCAATTGTTTGTTCACCAAACTCTGGGTGATATTGGCATACATTTCTACTTCAATGTCGATATCTGGATCTACTCCACCAGCATCGTAAACCGTTCTGCCTTTGGTTGTTTTGAAGGAAGTCCGCAAAGAATCGGGAATATTTGCTAAATTATCATTGTAGCCTCCCGAATAGTCAATGGCTTGAATACAGCGACCACTTGGCAGGTAATATTTGGCGGTGGTCATTTTGACTTTAGAATTGTAGCCCACCACTTTTGTTGTCTGGACCAAACCTTTTCCAAAGCTTCTTTGACCGATAATGATGCCTCTGTCCAAGTCTTGAATCACCCCTGCCACAATCTCCGAAGCCGAAGCTGAACCTCTATCTATTAGGACTGCCAGCGGAATTTCGGTATCTATCGGAGCAGATTTACTTTTATAACTATTGCTCCATTCTTGCTTTCTTCCTTTGGTGCTGACAATTTCTTGTCCTTTGTCCACAAAAATATTTGCCACTGAAATTGCCTCATTCAACAAGCCACCCGGATTGCCTCGCAAATCCAATACAATTCCTTGAATATTGTGTTCTGCCTTCAATTCCTTCAAAGCATCGCCAACCTCTTTGCTGCAATCTTCCGTAAAATTGCTCAAGCGAATAAAACCCGTTTTGCCGTCCTCCAATAAGCCATAATAAGGCACATTTTTGATTTTCACCTCATCCCTTGTTAGCGTTTTCATAGTCGGCGTTTTTTCTCCAAAACGCTCAATTTTCAATTCTACATCCGTTCCTGGTTTTCCCTTCAACATCTTGCTCACCTCGTCCGTTGTTTTGCCCTTTGCAGGAACACCGTCAATTTCCAAGATTTTATCACCCGCCATCAATCCTGCTTTGAAGGCAGGAAAACCCTCATAAGGTTCCGAAATAATGACATACTCATCTGTTCGACGAATCAATGCTCCAATTCCACCATATTTACCAGTCGTTTGCATACGGTAGCCCTCCATGTCTTCTTCTGAATAGAAAGTCGTGTAGGGGTCGAGCGAATTGAGCATGGCATCAATACCTGTACGAATCAATTTTTCGGGGTCAACTTCGTCCACATAGAACATATCCAACTCCTTAAACATAGTTGCGAAAATGTCTAAATTTTTGGTAATCTCGAAATAATTGTTGCTGGTTTTGACGACAAAAGAAACGGAGAAGATAGAGAATAGGACGATGGCAAGTACATTCAATCCACTGTATTTTTTGAGCATGTTCGTTTCGTTTTGATTTGTGAAGGATAATAATAGTTTCTAAATAACTAAGGGAGAAGCTTCAATTTCTACAACTTCTTGTGAAATAAAAAATAATTAACAGCTTTTAACAGCAAACTGCCTGTAATAAACTATTTTGGGGCAGATTTTAGTATAATATTTGAAGAAATGTCAAAACTCTTCAAGTTTTTAATTTTATTCATCATTACCGATGCCATGTTGCTAATTTATTCCCCAAAACTAACGAATCGACTTCGCTACATTTTCGAACATATTTTTGAAGATATGTTGGGAATCAATTTCTCTATCACTACAGACAAAGAAATTTTCATAGAGTTTGATGGACCGAAGTTGAATTACAGCAGCCGCCAATTTGAAAATGAACTGTTTTTTTATGCCAGTCCATTGCTTTTTGAGCGAGGCATCAAACAACAACGCATTAAAGTAGAAAGCTTTGAAGACACCAAAATGTTCTACATCAGCCGAAGTAATTCCGACTTACCATTTGATCCCTTTGCAGCGAGTTTCTATCTCATCAGCCGTTACGAAGAATATTTGCCTTTTATGCCCGATCAACATGGCAGATTTGCAGCATTGAATAGCCTCGCTTACCAAAATGATTTTTTGCAGGAAGCCATTATTGACAAATGGGTATTGAAGCTTAAAAGCTGTCTCGAAAAACGCTATTCAGAGATTGTTTTTCGCCCCAAAAAATACAAATTTATTCCCTCTTATGATATTGACATTGCTTATTCTTATATCAACAAAGGAATATTGAGAAATTTTGGAGGATATGTTGTCGACCTCAAAAACTTCAACCTACAAAGTATCAAAAATCGTACTAAAGTGTTATTTGGTTCACAAAAAGACCCTTATGATACTTACAATTGGCAATTGAAGCTCCAGAAAACACACAATCTTCAACCACTTTATTTTTTCTTGGTGGGAGAATATGGTGCTTATGACAAAAATATTTCTATCGAAAATTTTAGTTATCAAGACCTTATCCAGTCTATTGGCGATATTTGCGAAGTGGGGATTCATCCTTCTTATGCCTCCAATAAAGACATTCTTCGCTTGACAGAGGAGGTGAAATCCCTCGCCAAAGTCCTCAAAAAGGAAATTCACCGCAGCCGCCAACACTATGTCAAACTCCAAATCCCCGAAACCTACCAAAACCTCATAGATCTGGACATCAACAAAGATTATTCGATGGGCTATCCTTCGCAATTGGGCTTTAGGGCAGGAACGGCTTCTGCTTTCTTGTTTTACGATTTGACTCTCGAAATAAAAACCAAACTGAAAATCTATCCTTTTGCTGCAATGGATGTCACCCTCAAAGATTACCTTCAATTGACGCCCGAAGAAGCAAGTGAAAAACTGCATACAATCATTGAAGAAATCAAAGCTGTGGAAGGCTTGTTCATCACGATATGGCACAACAATACGCTTTCGGATACGGATGATTGGAAGGGATGGAGAGTGGTTTATGAGGAGATGGTGAAGGAGGCTGTTAAAAATGACTAGCCAAACTTCACCACCTTCAATCCATTCTTCTTCAATACTTCCTTGCTCAAGTTGATGTAGTTAATTGCTCCTTTGCACCGTATATCATACATAATGATGGACTTACCAAAGCTTGGAGCTTCACCCAATCGAATATTTCTATGAATAACTGTATCAAAAACCATCCCTTCAAAATGTCGTTTCACCTCATTTATTACTTGATTCGACAAGCGCAAACGAGTATCATACATGGTCAGCAAAATACCTTCAATTTGCAGTTTTCGATTGAGGCGTTTTTGTACAATGGTAATGGTATTCAATAATTTACCCAGGCCTTCAAGCGCAAAATACTCACATTGAACGGGAATCAATATTGAATCAGCAGCCGTCAGCGCATTGAGGGTAATCAAACCCAAAGAGGGTGAACAATCGATGATAATGAAGTCGTAGTCCTTCTTGACCGAACGAAAGGCTTTTTTCATCAAAACCTCTCGTTCGGGATGATCTATCAACTCCAATTCTGCCCCTACCAAATCCAAGTGAGATGGCAAAAGGTACAAATTAGGGCTGTCCACATTCTTAACACTGTCTTTGATTTTCGCTCTGCCAATCAGACATTCGTAAATACTGGCTTCCACCGTTTTGGGGTCAATTCCCACACCCGAAGTCGCATTTGCTTGTGGATCGGCATCGACCAGAAGCGTTTTGTAGTCCAAAATAGACAAACTCGCTGCTAGGTTGATGGCAGTGGTTGTCTTGCCCACTCCGCCTTTCTGATTCGCAATTGCTATAATTTTCGCTGCCATAGTTTTTTTGATGCTGTTGGTGTTTTTGATACTCTTGATGCTTGGGTGGTTTTTTAAGAAACTCCTTTTGGAGTTAAATATTTGTAGAAACTGAAAATAAAAGTAACCACAACTCCACTAGGAGTTGAATCACAGTAGTACTTAACTTATGATGTTTGGGTTAAACTCCTATGGAGTTCTGTAATTACTCTTTACCATTTTTCTACAAATATTTAAGTCCTAACAGACTTCATAAGTCACCATCTATTTTATTTATGCTGATAAATAGTCACGAATCACTACACAAAAAAGTACGAGAAAATAATAGAATTGGATGATATTTGGAAGAGAGGATCGATCTTTTATACATCCAAAAGACTGGATTTTTTCAAATTCTGCTGCTTGATTAGGGGATTTTTGTAGGGAATTGGACATTATTTTCAACCAAATTTCTAATATTGTTGTTTAAAAAATTGACAATAAAATAACACTAAAACTATAAAACATTTTTTATGCGAAACATACCAAGAGTTGATTTATCCGAATTTGTAAATGGCGATGCCAAACAGAAACAAGCATTTGTAGAAAAATTGGGCAAAGCTTATGAGGATGTAGGTTTTGTATCTGTGGTCAATCACGGTATCAGTGACGAGACCATTGAAGTACTGTATGACCAAGTAAAAACTTTTTTTAGTCTGCCAAAAACTGCAAAGAAAAAGTGTGAAATTGAGGGTTTGGCAGGGCAACGTGGCTATACTTCGTTTGGCAAGGAACACGCCAAAGGAAGCGATGCACCTGATTTGAAGGAGTTTTATCAATGGGGGCAAACGGTTCAAGGGGAAGAATTGGCGAAAGATCACTATCCCGACAATGTGATGGTTCAGGATTTACCTGCCTTCAATGAGGTGATTCAAAAAGCCTATCGAAGTTTTGAAGAGTCGGGTAAGTATTTATTGCAGGCGATTGCGATTTACCTGGGTTTGGATGAAGATTATTTTGACCAAAAAATCCACAATGGCAACAGTATTTTGCGAGCGATTCATTATCCGCCAATTACGGAAGAACCCAAAGATGCGATTCGTGCGGAACAACACGAAGACATCAATTTGATTACCCTTTTGGTGGGTGCTTCTGCGGATGGTTTGGAATTGTTGAACAAAGAAAATGTGTGGTTGCCGATTAATGCGGGACCTGGCGAAATTGTGG